>NZ_RZSB01000209.1:0-8340 GCF_004023285.1 Mesorhizobium sp. M2A.F.Ca.ET.067.02.1.1 | reverse complement strand
CGCATATGATGCGCGAGATTCCGACCCTGAGCCCACGAGACGCAACCGATGCCGCCCGAACTGAATTTGCGGATTTCGCCACGCACAGTGCAGCAAGAGACTGTCGACAAGCTGCGACTCGCGATCCTGTCCGGCCTGTTTCAGCCGGGAAACCGCCTTATTGAAAGCCAGTTGTGTGCACAGCTCGGCGTCAGTCGCCCCTCGCTGAGGGAGGCATTGCGCAGCCTTGAGGCCGAACGCCTGATCGAGATTGTGCCCAATCGCGGGCCGTCGATACCGGCGCTTTCGTGGAGCGAGGCAACCGCAATCTACGAGGTTCGAGAGCTGCTGGAAGTGGAGGCGGCCGGACGATGCGCGTCAAGAATCACCACGGCACAGTTGCGTGAGCTCGAGAAATCGCTTGCCGCCTTCGAAGAAGCCGCCTCGAGCAATGACAGCCTGGCCCAGGTCATGACCGCGGCCGACTTCTATTCAATCATACTTGCGAATTGCGGCAATCCCATCCTCGAGGAAGTCCATCGCGGTCTGGTGGCCAGGATCAGCTTTTTCCGGGGACGCTCGATGTCTTTGGAGGGCAGAGCGCAAAGTAGCCTGGCGGAGATGCGGGAGATATACGAATCCATTGCCGCCGGCGACGAGAAGGCCGCCCGCAAAGCCTCGAAACGGCACCTTTTGAAGGCAAAAGCGGCGGCAAAGATGTCCATGAACAGCGAGAGTTGAGGTCTCCGAGGCGACGCTCGGCCGAAATCTTGAAATCCTCTGTTTCGGATCGCGCGTCTGCGGCACCGCTGGGCGCGCAACCATCGAGGTCTTGCGTTAATACGGAACTTGGGAGTGGAGATGACCAAGGGGATTGGCGGGCGCAAACCGGGTGCCGATGTCGTCATCGTCGGCGGTGGCTCGGCAGGCTCGTTGCTTGCGGCGCGGCTGAGCGAGGAGCCTGCCCGTCGCGTTCTGCTGATCGAGGCAGGCGAGGAGGCGACCGACCCCGACATTTGGAATCCGGCTGCCTGGCCCGCGCTTCAGGGCCGCAGCTACGACTGGGACTATCGGACGGAGCCGCAAGCCGGCACGGCGGGTCGGGTGCATCATTGGGCGCGGGGGCGGCTGATCGGCGGCTCGAGTTGCCTGCACGCCATGGGTTACATGCGGGGCCATCCCTGCGACTTCCAGGCCTGGGCCGACGCGACCGGCGATCACCGATGGAGCTGGAATGAACTGCTGCCGGTTTTCCAGGCCATCGAAAACCACCCGCTTGGCGGCGACGGCATCCACGGCAAGGGCGGGCCGTTGCCGGTCTATCTGCCGACAGACGAAGTAAGCCCGCTTGCCCGTGCCTTGATCGAGGCAGGCGCGTCGTTGGGTCTGCCTCGCCTTAAGGGTCACAATAGCGGAGAGATGATCGGCGTCACCCCGAACTCTCTGAACATTCGAGATGGACGGCGGGTTACGGTCGCCGACGCCTGGCTCACGCCGGCTGTCCGAAGCCGCGGAAATCTGACGATCCTGACGGGATCCCGGGTGCGACGGCTGATCTTGGACAGCAATCGCATGCGCAGTCTCGAAGTTGTGGGACGACACGGCAGCCTTTTGGAGGTCTTTGCGGATCAGGTTGTGCTCTGCGCCGGCGCGCTGGAAACTCCGGCTTTGCTGATGCGCTCAGGCATTGGTCCGCACGGTATACTCCAGGTCGCCGGCGTTGGCTGTTTGATCGATATGCCGGAAATCGGTCGAAACCTTCAGGACCATCTGCTTGGTGCCGGCAATCTTTATGCGGCCCGCAAGCCGGTTCCGCCGTCGCGCCTCCAGCATTCCGAATCGATGACCTATATGCCGGCGGCCGGGTTCGCCGTTACCGGGCAGCCCGAAATTGTCGTTGGCTGCGGCGTGGCACCGATCGTGTCCGAACGCTTTCAGGCGCCTGCCGCCGGCACGGCCTATTCGTTGCTGTTCGGTATCACGCATCCCACGAGCCGCGGCGGCATGCGGATAAGCGGGCCGGAGCTCGATGACCGGTTGATCATCGACCCCGCATATCTGCAAACCAGCCAGGATCGAAAACTGTTCCGACAGGCTCTGGCGGCGGCACGAGAGATCGGCCATCGAGACGAACTCGCCGATTGGCGAGAGCGCGAGCTTCTGCCAGGTGCTCTGAATGGTGAGGCGGAGATCGACAATTTCATCGCGCAGTCGGTCATCACGCACCATCATCCCTGCGGCACCTGCAGGATGGGCAAGGACGTGGACGCCGTCGTCAATGCGAACCTACGGCTCAAGGCGCTTGACAATCTTTTTGTCGTGGACGCGTCGGTTATGCCCAATCTCACCGCGGGACCGATTCATGCTGCGGTCCTCGCGATCGCCGAAACCTTCGCGCGATGGCACCGGGCGCCGCTATGACCATCGCGCTGGACGCAACGACTGGCGCGAGCGGGACAGCGCCCGGCCCGCCGCGAATGATGTTCGCCCGGTGGAACGGCGCGATCAGCTCCAGGCGTGCAGCGGCGGGTTCTCGCCATTGAGGAAATACTTGCCGAGGATCGAATATTTCCAGCGCACCGGATCGTGCAGCGTGTGGGTGCGCGCATTGCGCCAGTGGCGGTCGAGATTGTGCTCGGCGAGCGTCGAGCGAGTGCCGGCCAGTTCGAACAGCTTGTTGGTCGCCGCGATGGCGATCTCGGTCGACAGGATCTTCGCTTCCGCGGTGACGATCTGCGCATGCGCCACCGTCTCGGCGGTCGGCTCGGCGACTGCCCGATCGATGGCGTGGCCGGCCTTTTCGAGCAGCGCCTGCGCGGCGTGCAGGCGAAGCGTCAGGTCGCCGATGGCCTGGATCGTGTAGGGATCGTCCCAGGCATTGGCGACGCCGCTGTCGATCCAGGCGCGGCTCCTGGTCCTGACGAAATGGACCGTTTCGTCGATCGCGGCCTGCGCGATGCCGGTGTCCACCGCCACCTGGATGATCTGGAAAATGGCTCCGTCTGCGGTCGGCTTGTCATAACCCTTATAGCCGGGCACGAGATGCGTCTTCGGCACCTTGACGTTGTCGATGATGACGGTGCCCGACAGCGTCGTGCGCTGGCCGAAGCTCGACCAGTCGTCGATCACGGTCAGGCCAGGCGCGCCGCGATCGGCGATCGCGTACCAGGCCCGGCCCTCGTCGTCGAGGGCCACGATCGGCACCAGATGGGCAAGCAGCGCGCCCGATGAATAGAATTTTTGGCCGTTGACGATGACATGGTCGCCGGCGTCGGTGAACTTCGTCTCGAAATCGGCGGCGCGCTTGGAGCCGAATTCGGAAAAGGCGTTGCCGAACCGCGTTCCCTTCAGCACTTCGGCAAACAGCAGCGCCTGCTGGTCCTTGTCGGAGACGGTGCGGATGGCCGCGACGACGCCGAGGTGGTTCTGCGCGATCTGGCCGATCGAGGAATCGGCGGCCGAGATGATCTCGATCACCTTGGCCAATGTGGCGTAGGACACCTCCGGTCCGCCGAACGCCTTCGGCACGTTGATCGACCATAGGCCGCTCTGCGAGAACTGGTCGAGCTCGGCCACCGGCCAGATCCGCTCGCGGTCGCGCTTGGAGGACTCCTTGACGAACTCGGCCGCGAGACGATGGGCGACCGCGATCGCTTCGGCATCATCCTTGATGATATGCGCGGCGGTGGCCGGGCGCAGCACAGGCGGCACGGCGGCCGCGGCTTTGTCGGTCTTGACGTTGGACACAGTCATTTCATGGCTCCTGGGGATTTCTATTCACACGACGGCGTGGAGATGGGTTGGTTGGGCGGCGGACGAAGGCTGTTGTCCGAGATAGAAGGCGCGCACATCCTCGCGCTGGCGCAGGCTGGCGGCGGCGCCGGAGAGAACCGAGACCCCGTTCTCGAGCACCGTCGCATGGTCGGCATAGCCAAGCGCGACCGCCGAATTCTGCTCGGCGACCAGGATCGACAGGCCGCTCTCGCGGTTCAGCTTCCTGAGCGTCTGGAAGATGTCCTGGACGATGAGCGGGGCAAGCCCCATCGACGGCTCGTCGAGGACGAGCAGCCGCGGTCGCGACATCAGCGCCCGGCCGATCGCCGTCATCTGCTGTTCGCCGCCCGAGGTCAGGCCCGACAAGGTCCGGCGCTTTTCCCTCAGGCGGGGAAAATAGGCGTAGATCCGTTCCAGGTCCCGATTGATCTCGGCGCGGCTGCCGCTGCGGCCGATGCCGCCCGAAACCAGATTCTCCTCGACGCTGAGGCTCTTGAAGCAGTGGCGGCCTTCCAGCACCTGGACGAGTCCGGCGCGCACCAGGTCGCCCGGCTGTCGCCGCGAGACGTCTCCGCCATCGAACCTGATGGAACCGGCGGTGATCTGGCCGCGCTCGGCCGGCAACAGGTTGGAGACGGCTTTCAGCGTGGTGGTCTTGCCGGCGCCGTTGGCGCCGAGCAGCGCCAGCATCTCGCCCTGCCTGATCTCGAAGCTGACGCCGTGCAACGCCGTGATGGCGTGATTGTAGGTGGCGTGGATATTGTCCACGGCGAGGATGACGTCATTGCCCGGCATCGGCATTTCCCTGATGTCTGCGAAAGTGGATGACCGGGCGTCGCAGAATAGTCCGGCGCCCGGTTCGTTGGATCAGTTAGTGGCGGCTACCGCGTCGGCATCGGCCGCGGTGCGCAGCTTGATGCCCTTCTCGGCGGCATAGGCCTCGGCCGACTTCTCGATGATCGGCCGCAGCAGCGACCAGTCAGGGGCGATCCAGTCGGAGACGACGTTCCACTTCTTGCCGTCCCACTGCTGGAAGGTCACGTAGCCTTCGCCTTCGTGGTTGTCCCAGCTGACATTGATGGAGTGAAACAGGTCCTTGGCGCCGAGCGCCTCAACCTTGGCCGGATCGAGCTTGAGGTGCTCGAAGCCCCAGCGCACCTCATCGCCGGTCAGCGTGCGGTGGCCGAACTTCTCCTGCGCGATGCGGATTGCCTCGACATTGAGGATGCCGTTGACGATGCCGAGATTGTGGTAGACCGAGCCGATGCGCGACTTGTCCTCGAGGTTGCCCTTGCCGGCGCCGTAGACGGTCTTCACGATCTCCTGCACCACCGGATAGGTGTTGCCCGAAGCCTGGGTGGTGATGGCGGTGTAGCCCTTGGCGGCGTCGCCGGCCGGGATGACGTCTTCTTCCGAATTCGACCAGACATTGCCGATGATGTGATCGACCGGATAGCCGACCTTGACCGCCGTCTTCAGCGCCACCGGGTTCATCACGCCCCAGCCGCGCAACACGACGAAGTCCGGCTTGGCGCGGCGGATCGTCAGCCACTGCGACTGCTGCTCGTTGCCGGGGTGCGGCACCTCGATCTGCTGCACGGTGAAGCCGTATTTCTGCGCCAGGAGCTCATAGATCGGGATCGTCTCCTTGCCGTAGGGCGAGCCGTGGTAGAGCACGACGATCTTCTTGCCCTTCAGCTTGTCGATGCTGCCTTCCTTGGCGGCGATGTAGTTCACGATGCCGGAGGTCTCGCTGTAAGGGTTAAGCAGCAGCGGGAAGACATAGGGGAAGACCCGCCCGTCGGTGGAGTCGGTGCGGCCGTGATTCACCGTGATCAGCGGCACCTTGTCGGCGGTGATGCGGTCGATCATGGCGTAGGCGATGCCGACCGACAGCGGGTTCCAGGCGGCGGCACCCGCGTGGCTCTTCTGACGCTCGTAGCATTCGACGCCGCGCTCGACCTCGTATTGGGTCTCGCACTCGTCCCAGGTCAGCTTGACGCCGTTGACGCCGCCGTCGCGGATGTTGATCAGGTTGAGGTAGTCGATGAAGCCGCCGAAGAAGCCGGTGCCGCCGGCCGCGTAGGGCCCGACGCGATAGCTCTGCAGCGGGAAATACTGCTCGTCCGCGTGGGCGGCCGGCAAGGCCACCGACACGGCCAGCGCCGCCGAGATGGCAACCGCCTTGACTGTGCTGAGGAAGGTCATGGTTCGAGGTTCTCCAATATGGGCCTTGGTTTGGCGCGGTTCATTTTCTGAATGCTTGCAGTGTTGGAGCGCGGAGCTGCCAAATGGTCTCAGCTCGATTGCCAGGCGAGCGAGAGCCGTCTTCGGACCCTGTCCCACAGGGCCACCAGCCCGTCCGGTTCCAGGATCAGAAAGAGGATGATGAGCGCGCCGAGCACGATGCGTTGGCTCATGTCGAGCACGCCGGAATCGAACAGGTCACCGAGCAGGAAGCCGCCAAGGCGCGACAGAACCAACGGGAAGACGACGATGAGCGCAGCGCCCAGGAACGCGCCTCGTATCGAGGCGAGCCCGCCGATGATGATGATGAACAGGATCTGGAACGAGCGGTCGAGGTCGAAGCCCGCCGGCTCCACTGTCCTCAGATAGGCGAACGCCCAGATGACACCGGCGACGCCGATGATGAAGGACGAGATGGCGAAGGCGAGCAGCTTCGTCTTCAGCACCGGAATGCCGATGATGCGCGCCGCCGTGTCGTTGTCGCGGATGGCGATGAAGTTACGCCCGGTCTGCGAGTTGACCAGCCGGTTGGTGAGAAACGTGAGGACGACGACCACGGTAAGCGCGAAGAGGTAGCGGCCGACCGCGCCGTCGAACTCGAAGCCCGCGATGGAGAGTTTTGGAGCATCGATGACGCCGGACGCGGAGTCGTTGGAGAACCAGCTGAACTTGGTCAGCGCCCATTGCACGAAGAACTGCGCGGCAAGCGTCGAGACCGCCAGGTAGAAGCCTTTCAGCCGCAGGCTGGGCAAGCCGAAGACGATGCCGATCGCGGCGGCCACGAGGCCGGAAAGGACGATGCTGGCGACGAGCGGCAGGCCTTCGACGCGCAGGTTGAAATTATAGGCGGCGAAAGCGCCGGCCGCCATGAAGGCGGCACTGCCGAGCGACACCTGGCCGGCATAGCCGGTGAGGATGTTCAGTCCCAGGCCCGCCAGGCTGAGCGCCAGGAAAGGCAGCAGGATCGCCTCGAACAAATACGAACTGCCGATCAGCGGGACGACGACATAGGCGAAGGCGATGAGGAGCAGCGGCGCCAGCCATTTCGGCAGGGTGGCGACCGGAGACAATTGCGTGGCGACGGCGCTCATCGTCAGACCCTTTCGACAAGCTTCTGGCCGAACAGGCCTGATGGGCGGATGAGCAGGAAGACGAGCGCCACGACATAGGCGAACCAGCTTTCTATGCCGCCGCCGAAATAGTCGCCGATATAGACCTCGGCGAGCTTCTCGCTGGCGCCGATCAAAAGCCCGCCGACAATCGCGCCGAGGATGGAATCGAAGCCACCCAGCACCAGCACCGGCAGCGCCTTGAGCACCACCAGCGACAGCGAGAACTGGACGCCGAGACGCGCGCCCCAGAGCAGTCCGGCCACCAGCGCGACGAGACCTGCCGCGGCCCATACGCTCGCCCAAATCAGCGGCAGCCGTAGCCCGACGGCTAGAGCCGCGAACTGGTCGTCGGCGACGGCGCGGAAGCTCAAGCCGATGCGGGTGTAGCGGAAGAGCAGCGACAACAAGAGCACCATGACCGCGGCCACCGCGGCGGCGAAGATGTCGAACTGGCTGATCAGCACGCCGCCGACTTCCAGCGGCACGTCCTCGATGCCGAGCTCGAGGCCGTGCACCTGCGTGCCCCAGATGAGCTGGGCGGCGCCTTCGATGATGTAGGAAAGGCCGAGCGTCGCCATGAACAGGATGATGGGCGGCTTGTTGGTGAGCGGCCTCAGCACTGTGCGCTCGATGCCGATGCCGAGCGCCACCATGATGGCGAAGGTGACGGCCAAGGCCAGCGCGAACGGCACGCCGCGCTCGACGAGGCTGACGAAGGTCAGCGCCGCGAACAGGAGCAGCGCGCCTTGCGCGAAGTTGAGCACGCCGGACGTCTTGTAGATCAGCACGAAGCCGATCGCGACCAGCGAGTACATGACGCCGGAGAGCAGACCGCCGGTCAGCACTTCGAGGAAGAACTGGTAGTCGAAGTCGCCGATCATATCCCTGCCCCGTCCTCATTGTCAGACGCGACGCCGAGATAGGCGTCGATGACGCGCTGATCATTCCTGACCTCATCCGGCGTGCCGTCAGCGATCTTGCGCCCGTAATCGAGCACGGCGATGCGGTCCGACAGGCCCATGACGACGCCGACATCGTGCTCGATCAGCACGACGGTGGTGGCGAAGCGGTCGCGCGCGGCGCGCACATAGGCCGCCATCTCGCTCTTCTCGCCCGCCGTCATGCCGGCCATGGGTTCGTCGAGCAAAAGCAGCCGCGGTTCGGCGACCAGCGCCCGGGCAAGCTCGGCACGCTTCTGCAGGCCATAAGGCGGCGTGCCGGCCAGCCG
>NZ_RZSB01000208.1:0-8391 GCF_004023285.1 Mesorhizobium sp. M2A.F.Ca.ET.067.02.1.1 | reverse complement strand
CCCTTCAACATCAGCGTCAGCATCGGCATGGTCGAAGTCGCCAACGTCGGCATGACGCTGGAGGAGGTGCTGCGCGCAGCCGACGTCGCCTGCTACATGGCGAAGGAAAAGGGCCGCAATCGCATCCATTTCCACAGCGAGGGCGACACCGCGCTGCGCGAGCGCTTCGGCGAGATGGCCTGGGTGCAGCGTCTGCACGCCGCGCTGGATCAGAACCGCTTCAGGCTGCATGCGCAAGAGATCGCGCCCCTGCGCGACGATATCCCGGAGCAGGGCGCGCATATCGAAATCCTGCTCAGGCTGACCGACGAGGACGGCAGCTTCGTCACGCCGCAGAGCTTCATCCCGGCGGCGGAGCGCTACGGATTGATGCCGGCGATCGACCGCTGGGTGGTGCGCAACACCTTCGCCACCTTGGCGGCCAGGCGCGCCGACCCGCACGCGACGCCGATATCCACCTGCGCGATCAATCTCTCCGGCGCCACCTTCGGCGACGAGACCTTCCTCGGCTTCATGCGCGAGCAGTTCGCCGCGCACGCCATCGTCCCCGAAACGATCTGTCTGGAGATCACCGAGACCAGCGCCATTGCAAATCTTTCCGAAGCCATGCGCTTCATCGCCGATCTGCGCGGGCTTGGCTGCCGCTTCGCGCTCGACGATTTCGGCTCCGGCATGTCGTCCTTCGCCTATCTGAAGCATTTGCCGGTCGACTACCTCAAGATCGACGGCAGCTTCGTCAAGGACATGCTCGACGACCGCATCGACCGCGCGATGGTCGAGATGATCCATCACATCGGCAAGGTGACGGGAAAACGCACCATCGCCGAATTCGTCGAAAGCGAAGGCATCCTCGACGCCTTGAAAGCGATCGGCGTCGACTACGCGCAGGGCTATGCGATCGCGCTGCCCCAGCCATTCGACGCAACCACGGTGCTGCGCGGCAATCGCAGCGAGCGCGATGCAACGGCGGATGGATGGGAGACTTTGGCGCGGACGCTGCGCCGCAAAGCCAGCTAATCTAGGCGACAACCCCTCCGGCCCGCCGTTCCAGCAGGATCGTCGGCTTCTCGTGATAGGTGGTCCGCAAAATCTCTCCATAACCGTTCTTTTCGGCGACCTTCAGCGAAGCGCCGTTTTCCGGATCGATGATGCAGACGGTTCTCGCTTGTCCCAACGCCTCGTCGCTCCAGGCGACGATCCGCCCGACGACCTCGCTCGCAAGCCCCCGGCCGTGCGCCTCCGAAGCCAGGGCCCAGCCGGCTTCCGGCACGCCTTCGATCGAAGGTTCGATCTCGCGCTTCAGATCATGGAAGCCGGCCTCGCCGATGAAGCGCCCCGTCGCCTTGTCCTCGATCGCCCAGAAACCGTAGCCGATCAACGACCACAGCCCGGCATGGCACAGGAAGCGCATCCAGCTTTCCTCGCGCGTGCGCGGCTTGCCGCCGATGAAACGGGTGACGGCAGGTTCCGTCCACATGGCGGCATAGGTCTCGAAATCGCCCGGACGATGGGGCCGCAGGATGGTCCGCGCCGTCTCGAGGATCGGCACGCCAGCTTCCGTCTTGATGCTCATGGCACTCCTCTCGTTGAGGCGGCAGCGCTTAGTGTGTTTCACCGTTTCGCGAAATGGTGAAACACACTAACTCTTTGTTTTCACGAAATTCCGGACGGAAAACCGCTCACACTTTTCCTGGAATTGCTCTAGCAAACCGGCGTCTCTGGCAAGGGCCAGGACTGGCCGGGATCATCCTCCAGCGCAACGATTTCGCCGTCTGGGAATCTTGACCGATGATGCTACTCTTCTGACACAGTATCCAGCCGCGTCGCGGCCGCCAGGCGCAGGGAAGAACATGGACACCACTGACCTTGTATTGGCCATTCTCCATCACCTGCTGGTGTTCTCGCTGGCCGGCATCATCGGGGCCGAGTTCGTGCTGGTGCGCGACGATCTGGGTGCGGCGACGCTGAAGCGCCTTGCCGGCATCGACCGCCATTACGGCATCATCGCCGCGCTGATCATCATCGTCGGCATCTGCCGGGTGTTCTTCGGCCTGAAGGGTTGGGAATTCTATGTCTACAATTGGGTGTTCTGGGCAAAGATGGCGGCCTTCGCCATCGTCGGCCTGCTGTCGATCGTGCCGACCACGCGCTTCCTCTCCTGGAACAGGCAGGCGAACGGCAATCCGTCTTTCGCCGTGCCGGCGGCGGAACTGGCCTCGGTGAAGAACTATGTCCGCGCCGAAGGCTTCATCTTCCTGCTCATTCCGGTCTTTGCCGCGGCCATGGCGCGCGGCTACGGCTATTAGAGCCAGACCCGCTCTAAAGCATGTCTCCCGAAAGTGGTTACCGGTTTCGGGGTAAAGACATGCGCAAAATAAAAAACCTAAAGCGCATGGAGCGAGACTGAAAGATCGCGACGCGCTTTAGGCCTCGGCCGGAAACGTCTCATCCAGCGGCGCGATCGGCATCAGCGGCGCCGGAATGTCGGTGGTCTTTTCCTTCGACTTGCAGATATCGGCGATCACGCAGGCCGGGCAATCGGGCTTGCGCGCCTTGCAGACATAGCGGCCATGCAGGATCAGCCAGTGATGCGCATGTCGCATGAACTCGGCCGGGATGACCTTGAGCAGCCCCTGCTCGACCTGTTCCGGCGTCTTGCCGGGAGCCAGCCCAATCCGATTGCCGATGCGGAAGATATGCGTGTCGACCGCCATCGTGTGCTGGCCGAAGGCGACGTTGAGCACGACATTGGCGGTCTTGCGCCCGACGCCCGGCAGCTTCACCAGCTCGTCTCGATCCTGCGGCACCTGGCCCGCATAATCATCGATCAGCGCCTTCGACAGCGCGATCACGTTCTTCGCTTTGTTCCGCCACAGCCCTATCGTGCGGATGTAGTCGCCGACCTTGGCCTCGCCCAGCGCCAGCATCCTGGCTGGCGTGTCGGCAGCCGCGAACAATGCCTTGGTCGCCTTGTTGACGCCCGCGTCGGTTGCCTGCGCTGACAGCACCACCGCGACCAGCAGGGTGAAGGCGTTGACATAGTCGAGCTCGCCTTTCGGCTCAGGCCGCTGCACGGAAAAGCGCCTGAAGATCTCATGCACCTCGGCGGCACTGTAGAGCGACCGGGAAGCCGCTTTTCGCGGCCGTGTACCAGCCGCCGGGCCGCCGCCGGCAGGGGCGGGTTGAGGCTTTTTGACAGCGATGGATTTTTTGGACTTGGGAGGCGCCATGTCCCTTCCTATAATATCCCCTCATGAGCGACACAAACGCGTCATTCGAAGCCGACCAGCCATTTTTCCAGGCCCTGCTGACGCCGCACCGCTCGCTCGGCCGCACCGGTTTCCTGATCCTGATGGGGGCGCTTGTCTTCGGCTGGGCGGTCACCGGCGCCTTTTTCCTGGCGCATGGCGCCTGGCCGGTGTTCGGCTTCTTCGGCCTCGATGTGATCGCCGTCTATATCGCTTTCCGCGCCAACTATCGCGCCGCGCGCGCCCGCGAGGAAATCTCGGTATCGCGCACCAGCCTCGACATCCGCAAGACAGCACCTTCCGGACGCTCGGAGGCGCATCATTTCAACCCGTTCTGGACGCGGTTCTCGATCGCCCGCCACAGCGAAATCGGCATCACCAGGATGGCCGTCGAAGCGCAGGGCAAGAGCGTGGCGATCGGCGGCTTCCTCAATCCCGACGACCGCGAAAGCTTCGCCACCGCCTTTTCGCGCGCGCTGGCGACCGCCAAGACGCGCTGAGCATGATCCCGAACCGAAGTCCGCGTCAGCGAAAAGTGGACGCCGGTTTTGCTTTCGCTGAGCTGCGGTTCGGACAAGATCATGCTCCGAGCAAGTCAAGCAAATCAGAAGCGGTAGCGCAGCAGCCTGCCGACCTTGCGCATGGCGGGGATAAGCCTCCAGAGGCCGACGAACAAGCATGCGGACCAGCCCAGCGCCCCTTGTTCCGGTTTCTAGGATGGTCTGGGTGCCTGCGTCAGGAAGGCAAGTTTCGGGTGGTTGCAAAGCTCTGGAAGACCGATATTCGCGGCCAAGGAGACATTGCCATGAACGCGCAGATGACCATGAATACGCAGATGAAGCCGATCGCGATCCTTGAGAACGATATCACCCCGGAAGGCAGCGACTATGATGTCGTGCGCCGCGCCATCGAGAAGATCAGCCTCGACTATCGCGACCAGCCCTCGCTGGAGGTGCTGGCCGAGGAAGTCGGCGAGACGCCGACCGGCCTGCAGAAGCTGTTCACCCGCTGGGCCGGCCTGTCACCGAAAGCCTTTCTGCAGGCGGTGACGCTCGACCACGCGCGCAAGCTGCTCGATTCCGGCATGCCGCTGCTGGAAACCTCGTTCGAGCTCGGCATGTCCGGCCCCGGCCGGCTGCACGACCTCTTCATCACCCATGAGGCGATGTCGCCCGGCGACTACAAGACGCGAGGCGCGGGGCTCACCATCCGCTACGGCTACCACATCTCGCCTTTCGGCATCGCGCTGATCATGGTCACCGACCGCGGCCTCGCCGGCCTCGCCTTCTGCGATGCCGGCGGCGAGCGGGCTGCCTTCGCCGACATGTCCGGCCGCTGGCCGAACGCGACCTATGTCGAGGACATGTCGGCCACCCAGGCTTACGCCGCGCGGGTCTTCGACCCGACCAAGTGGCGCGCCGACCAGCCGCTGCGCGTGGTGATGATCGGCACCGATTTCCAGCTGCGCGTCTGGGAAGCCTTGCTGCGCATCCCGATGGGCAGGGCCTGCACCTATTCCTCGATCGCGGCGAGCATCGGCGCGCCAAGCGCCAGCCGGGCCGTCGGTGCGGCGGTAGGCGCAAACCCGATGTCCTTCGTGGTGCCTTGCCATCGGGCGCTGGGCAAGTCCGGCGCGCTCACCGGCTATCACTGGGGTCTGACGCGCAAGCGCGCCATCCTCGGTTGGGAAGCGGGACAAGTGACGTCCTGAAACATTCGATTTTTTCGTATGCCGTTGCGAAAAAACCGCTTATCGTAATATAAATCGGTACATTCTAAATAATTGATCGATTCATTTGCGAAATGCAACCGGCGACAACCTATGGTTACAGTCGGTTTTCTTGTAAGTTGCTTCCCCGCGTTATTTCACTTAACGCTAAATTAACCACGATAAAGGGAAGATGACCCGACGTTGAGCCGGCACCATCCGGCTCGAAGGAGGGATCTCAATGAAAATCGCTCGGGCCGCAATGGCAGCAGGCCTGCTGGCCGCCTGCGCCTGCCAGACGGCATCGGCCGCTACCGGAAACGTGCTTTTCAACGGCACGATCACCGCGACCTGCACCATCACGATCAACTCCAACGGCACGATGACCGTGAGCAGCAATCTTCAGTCGCTGAGCTCGCACAATGCCGGCGGCTCGGCAGGCAGCGCTCAGGTCGATACGACGGGCGGCGTCTCGCTCAGCGTGGACCCGGTGACAACGACGACCGTGCCGGCCTCGGACACGACGGCGACGACATGGACTCCGACCTTCGCCACTTCAGGCGCGCAGACGATTGCCGAAACCGGCACCGCGACCGCGCTGACGGTGCCCGGCACATCGACGGTGGCGGTCAATCTCGCCGGCACCAAGAGCGGCACGAACCGGTTCTCCGCCGGCAACTACCAGGCAACGGTGACGCTGCGCTGCGAATAGTCCTCACGCGAAAGGAGCGGTCCTTGAGAAGAATCGCATTGAGAAGAATTGCAATCCTGGCGGCAGGCCTGATCGCCGCGCTGCCTCCCGTAGCGGCGACCGGCCAGTCGATGACGCCGATGCGGGGCGAGGTGCGATCCTTCACCGATGCCTTTGCTGTCCGTGTCTTTCCGGGCAACCCGTACAACCAGCGCATCCGCGTCGAGGTCCATGTCTACGACCAGGATTTCCAGCCTGTCGCGGCCAGGATCACGCCGAGCGCGTTCCTTCTGGCCGGCCAAGCGTCGCGCCCGGTCCTGGTGGTCGTCCCGTTCGACGGCGCGAACGAGCGTAAAGTGCGTATCTGTACCGAGAGTATCCCCTTTCCAAGCGAGCAGACCCAGATAAGGGCACAGATATGCGGAAAGTTCTTCGGGCATCGCAGGTTCTGACCTTGTCCTTGCTGCCCGCCCTGGCTGTCGTCGGTCGGGGACTTGCCGAGGATATCCTGAACCTGAATCAGAACCAGACCGGTTTCAGCCTGCCCGGCGTCACCTTGCCCCAGGGCCAGGACGAAGTTCATGCCAGCGACGGCACGACCTGCCGCTCAGCCGTTTCCGGCAGCGGCGCCTATCTCGACCTCGGCGTCATCCGCGGCAACAACTCAAGCAACCAGACCAACAGCGACATCGCCACCTATGGCCGCGTGGTGATTCCGATCGGGCGGACGCCCAAACGCGTCGATTGCAGCCGCCTCTACGAGCTGGAAGTCGAGCGCCTGCAGATGGAATTGAAGCTGCTCAAAATGGGCCTCGGCGCCGACGGCCAGACGACGGGAAGTGTGCCCGCCTCGCCACCCCAGGACGCTGCGTCCCAAGCCAGCGCGGCCCAAGTCAAATCAGCGGGATGGGCCAATGAAGGCTGGACCATCAGAGGCACGACCGGCAATGAGAAGAAGAAGCGGAAATAGAAGCGCGCTGTTGGCGATAGCGGCGCTTGCCGGTCTCTGCCTTCCGGCGCAGGCGGCGATCATCGGCACCTGCACGATCATGATCGGCGCCTCGGGGACGATGAAATCGAACCCCGCCATCAACATCTTCGGCTCAAAGCAGGCAGGCGGGTCGAGCGCCGGCGCCACCATCACAGCGAACTCGACGCTGTGTTCCATCCTAAACCTGCTGGACTGCTATACCATTTCCGCGCCGGCGCCGATCGCCTTCACCTCGGCACCGAGCGGCGGCGACACCAATGTCTCCTTCGCCTCCGTCTTCCGCCTCGACGGCTCAGGCGTGGACATACCGGGCAGCTCGCCGCAGCGGGTGACCAACGGCACCCACACCATCCAGGTCGATCTCACCGCCACCAAGTCGCCCGGCATCTTCCCGGCGGGCAACTATCAAGGCACGGTTACGGTGCGCTGCGAATGATGCCTGTGGGCCGAGAGCCTGCGCAACCAGCGTGATCTGGCAACTGGCGGTCTTTGCGGCTAGCTTCGCGCCCAGCATGCAATTCCAGGACTGGCGCTTCGCCGCCCATTTCGCCAGGAATTGTAACAAGCAGAATCTTGGAGCGGGCCCGCTTATCAAGCACGGGCCGGGCCGCTTCAACGGGAGGCAGTTCTTGTGATTATCGTTGTCGGCTCGATCAACCTCGATCTCATCGCCAATGTCGACCGCCTGCCGGAACCCGGCGAGACGGTGCGCGGCTCGAGCTTCGCCACCGCCCCCGGCGGCAAGGGCGCCAACCAGGCACTGGCCGCGGCGCGCGCGGGAGCCCAGGTGCGCATGGTGGGCGCGGTCGGCAAGGATAGCTTTGCCCCCGAAGCGCTCGCCCTTCTCAAGGCCGGCAATGTCGATCTCTCCGGTGTCGGCCAAAGCTTCGCCTCCACCGGCACGGCGCTGATCCTGGTCGGCGCCGACGGCGAAAACGTCATCGCCGTCGTGCCGGGCGCCAATGATTCGGTGGTGCCGGGCGATGTCACCAAGGCCTATCTAAAAAAGGGCGATGTTGTGCTCTTGCAGCATGAGATCCCGCTGCAGACGGTAGAAGCCACGCTTGACGCGGCGCGCGCGGCGGGCGCCGTCAGCGTGCTCAACACCGCACCCTTCCGTGCCGAGGCAGCCGGCTTCGTCGCCAAAGCCGACTATGCCGTCGCCAACGAGACCGAATTCGATCTCTATGGCGAGGCGCTGGCGCTTTCGGGGCGCGACCGCCCGGCCCGCATGCGCGACTATGCCCAAAAGACCAGCCGCGCCATCGTCGTCACGCTGGGCGGCGACGGCGTGCTGGCCGCAACGCCGGACGATTTCCTCACAATCCCGGCGCTGAAGATCACGCCGGTCGACACCGTCGGCGCCGGCGACACTTTTTGCGGCTATTTCGGCGCCGGCCTCTCGTCCGGCTTGTCGCTTGGGGATGCGCTGACCCGCGCCGCCGCGGCCGGCTCGCTTGCCTGCCTGAAGCCAGGCGCGCAGCCGGCGATCCCATTGGCCAAGGATGTCGACGCTGCCCTGGCGGGAACGCATTAAGCATGCGTCCCGTCACCAAGCATGCCCTGCCGCCGGCCGGCGATATCTGCCGTCTCTCCGCCGTCGCGCTCGCCGACAGGATCAGGCAACGGCAATTGTCGGTGCGTGAAGTCGTCAGGGCTTTCCTTGACCGCATCGAGGCCGTCAACCCGCTGGTCAATGCGATCGTGTCGCTGCGCGAGCGCGCCGACATCCTGGCCGCAGCCGACAACGCCG
>NZ_RZSB01000207.1:0-8432 GCF_004023285.1 Mesorhizobium sp. M2A.F.Ca.ET.067.02.1.1 | reverse complement strand
GCCGGGCATCGAATAGGTATTGCTTGCCGTTCCGAACACCTGCTCGTTCTGCCTTGTCGCGCCCGCGCCCGAGCCGTAGGCGGCCGAGCCCGCATAGGCGGCGCTGGCGCCGGTGCCGATCGCCACAGCGTTCAGGCCGGCCGAGGATGCGCCAGACCCCATGGCGATCGCGTTGGCGCCGGTCACCGTCGTGCCATTGCCGAACGCCAGCGCATTGGTGGCGTTGACCGTGCTGCCCGATCCGATCACCACCGATCCCGACGAATTGGCGGTGCTGGCGACAATGTTGTTCGAGCCGAAGACCTGAATGCCGTTGCCGTTGCCGGCGACGTTCGGGGCGTTGACGGCATTGTCGTCGCCATAGACGAAGGACTTGTCGCCATTGACGACATTGGGATCGCCGATCGCGTAGCTGCCATTGCCCCTGACGGTGTTGCCGGTGCCGAAGGCGCCGCTGTCGTCGCCGGTGACACTGTTGTTCGATCCGATGACGGTGGTGTTGTCGCCCTGCGACTGGTTGTTGGTGCCGCCGGCCAGCGCATTGGTGCCGCTGGCGTTGCTGCCGGAGCCCGCCGCGGTGGAGTTGGTGCCGCTGGCGTTCGGCTGCGCGCCTGAGGCGGTCGTGTCGTAATAGGGCGGATTTCCGCCGCCGCCGCTGATGCAGGTCAGGTCGCCCGCGGCATTGGTGCCGATGCCGGAGGTGCAGCCCGCAAGCGATGCGAAGCGAACGGTGCCCACGACGTCGAGCCCCGCGGCCGGCGCGGTCGTGCCGATGCCCACATGGCCGTTTGCGTCGATGGTCATGCGGGTCACGCCGTCGGTGGCAAGCAGAAGCCGGCCGCTCGAGCCGGTAGCCGAATGCGCATTGATCAGCGAGGTGCCGACGCCGAAGCTGGCGCCGCCATAGCCGAAGGTCAGCGCATCCGCGTTGGCCGCCGAGGATACGCCGATCGTCTCGAACGTATCCTGGTTGGCGGCTCCATAGACATGCAGCTTGCTGGTGGGGGAAGCGGTGCCGAGACCGACATTGCCGTTCGCTGCGATGTCGAGGCTGCTTGTCGGCGCGCCCGGCCGGATGCGGAACGGCATCTGGCTGCCGTTCGTCAAGTCGCGTATGAAGAAATTCGTCTCGTTGCCGCCTACGTCCCAGGTCTGCGCCGTGAAGCCGCCGGCGTTTGTCTGCTCCAGGCGGATCGCCGGCGTGTCGCTTCGGGTTATCTGCAGGCCCAGAGTCGGGTTGGACGTGCCGAGGCCCAAATTGCCAAAGCTGTTGACATAGACCGAATTCTCGGGAGCGCCCGCATCGACGCGGAACACCATCTTGTTGCTCGTCGCATCCTGGATGCCGAAGTAATTGGCCCCGCCGGAGACGGAATCGTTCGCAATCAGCGCCCAGTCATTGGCGGCAAATCCGGCGTTCGTGCTCGTGTCGTTGAAGTAGATGCGTGTGTTGTTTTCCTTCATGACGATCGTGTTGAACCCGAAGGACTCGTTGTCGACGCAGTCGAGCCCGACGCAGAGGCTTCCTTGAACGACCTGGTCGTTCGCAACGACATTGTCGGCAAGCGCGTCGGCGACCGGCATGGCGAGGATCGCGGCGCCGAGGCGCAACGCCACGCACTTGGCCGCACGCTGTTTTGGTTTCGCCACAAGCCCCTCCCCCGAGGATCAATGATCGCAGATGTGCAGGCTTATGTGCCGGCCGTCGGTTTGGCAAGCAGTAGAAGCGCTCGCCGCCGGTCTTTATCGCGTTGTGTTCCCAGAACATCACCAGTAACGGCGGGCTGTGTTCAGATTCTTTTCCAGCCTGAATTGTGCCGGCCGTTGCGCGGCCTCAATGTGAACTGCACAGACCACCGTGTCGCGCGGTGTATTTTAGTTATACCGAATATATGCAGCTGTCCGGTTGTCCCCTTCCCGGCCCCCGGTTGGACTCCCTCGCGTGGAACCAACATGCCTCTGGCGCGTAGTTTCGCCATCGTCCCCAGCACAAGAAGGCAGGTGCCCATGCCCGTCCGCAGAAAACGCAGGAAGCACTCCGGCAGCGATCTCTTGCTGGCGCCGGCGGTGGTCGGCATGCGGGTGCCGCTGCTGGTGCTGGATGCCATGAGCCACGCGCCCAATGGGCGAGAGGCCTTGCAGGCGGTGCAGGAGAAGGCGCTTGCGGGAACGCAAGGGCTGTTCGCGGCGCAGGCAAAGATGATCGAGGCGGCGTTGCGCTTCTGGCCTGACGTCCTTTCCGGCAAAAGCCCGTCGCTTTGCGATGGCACCGTGGCGATGGAAGCGGCGGCGGCTGCCCTGTTGCCCGCGGCCAGGCAGGTGCGGCGCAATTTCGACCGTCTTTCGAAGCGGCGCTGACCGCGCCGCTTGCAGCAGCCGGGCGCCGGTGCGGGACAGGCCGGCTCAGCCGCAGTCTAAAGCGCGTCGCGATCTTTCAGATTCGCTCCATGCGCTTTTAGGTTTTTTATTTTACGCATGTCTTTATCCCGAAACCGGTTCCCACTTTCGGGAGACATGCTTCAGGGCATTTCACCGTTTCACGGAAACGGCGAAATGCCCTATCTCTTTGTTTTGGCGCAATTTCAGACGGAAAACCGCTTCACACTTTTCCTGAAATTGCTCTAAAGCGCGTCGCGATCTTTCAGATTCGCTCCATGCGCTTTAGGTTTTTGATTATACGCATGTCTTTATCCCGAAACCGGTTCCCACTTTCGGGAGACATGCTCTAGCCGATCGTTGCGAGGAACCGGTCGGTGAAGCCGGCGAGCGCGTTCCAGTCGGTGAATTCGTGATCCTGCCCGGGGCCTGGATCCTCGCCCTTCATGACGACGAATTTGACGAACTGCTCCTGGAAGTAATCGTATTTGGTGAAGCGCAAGGCGCCGCCCAGCAGAAGCGTCATGCGCGGCTGCCACCCCGTCACCGAGACGAAGCGGTCGACATATTTCCGGGCAGCGGCCTCGTGGCCTTCCAGCGCCGCCGACAGGCTGACCGATATCAGCGCCGAGGGCTTGCCGCTCAACAGGTCTCGATGCGCGAACACGAAGGTCGTGACGGCTTCCTGATGGTGCTCCTGGTGGACCGACGCGGCAATAACGAAGGCGTCGAAATGCCCGAGCTTCAAATCGGGCGTGAACTTCGCGCTGTCCAGCAGCTCGACCTGATGCCCGCGCCCGCGAATGTCGGTCGCCATCCGTTCGGCGACTTTCCTGGTCTGCCCTTCAGTCGTTCCATAGACAATCAAGAGGTTCACGACGTCCCTCCGAGGGTGGAAAGGCATTGATGGGGACAATCCAGTGCCGTCTCGACCGGCACGCCTGCGCCCCACTACAACGGGGCGCATCATAGCGCATGAAAGGGGTTTCACGCACCGATTTTCGCGGCGGGGCGGATACCGGGGTGTCCGCGCGACGGACGGAGCGGGGTAGCGCTGCCTTATGTGACGCGGCTCGACTTCCATCCGCCAAGGCTTATGCGATCACGCCATCCCGCGGCGGGTGTTTTTTAGCTATCTTGAATATGCGGCGGACGCAGGTTCGCCGGGCCGGCGTCGGGGCGGGTGCTCCCATCAGGCAACAGGCGCCGGCCACCTGGAGCGGCCTGCTAGTCACGCGCCGCCCCGGTGTTGACCGCCGGCGCCGCTTGCGCAGCCGACGAGCCGGCGCAGCCTTCTGTCCAGCCCGGGCGCTGCTATTCGCGGCTGTCGGCGAGCTTGTTCGACACAAGCGGATTCATGCGCTCCAGCGTTCCGTCCTTCATGACGAACTGGTGCCATATCGCGATCAGCGCATGGGCGCCGGCCAGCCACAGGATCAGCGTGCCGCCGGTTTCGTGCAGCTCGGCGATCAGGCCCGGCGCGCCTTGCACGGGCGCGGCGAGCGCCGGCAGGTCCAGCCCCAGGAAGAAGACCTGGATGCCGAGGCGCGAGGCGGCGTACCAGCCGCTCAGCGGCAGCGCGATGAGGAACAGATAGAGCACCGTGTGTCCGGCGCGCGCGGCAAGGTCCATCCAGCGGCTCTGCGGGTCCTCGACGCGGGGCGCCGCGCCCAGCCAGCGCGCCAGCAGGCGCGGCACGACCAGCAAAAGCACGGCAAGGCCGAAGGTGAAATGCAGGTAGGGCGGGTCGGCGCGCGCATGGCGCCCGCCCTCTGCGGTGAACCAGGCGATGACGACCAGCAGGGCCGTAAGCCAGTGGATGGCGATGGTGATCTGTGAATAGCGCCGCATCGGGCTTGCTCCGTCTTTTCAGGCGCGCGCATGCCGAGGCCGGGAACGCCACGGCGCGCAACGTTCATGTGGTTCCGCGGGCGTCCAGGGAGGCGCCCGCGGTTGCCCCGCTGCGGGGCGCGTTCAGGCGATGTCGGCCGGCGCGGCTTTGCGCTTGCGGCCGGTGATCATCGCGCGAACAAGGTTTTCATTATGGCGAAGGCTTGCCAGCGCCACGCCGCCGATATGGACGAGCACCAGCGCGAGCAGGCCGTGCGCGGCCAGGCTGTGCGCGTCCTCCACCCAGGACACGCCGAAATACGTGTCCGTCGTCTGCATCCACCCGGTCACCGCCACCGACACCATCATGGCCATCAGCACGATCACCATCGCGCCGCCAGCCGGGTTGTGGCCGATATAGCGCGCCTCGCTGCCCTTGAGTATGGCAACGAGATAGCGCAGCACCGTCGCGGGATCGCGCACGAATTGCGAGAAGCGCGCATAGGGCGTGCCGACGATGCCCCACACCAGCCGCATGGCGACAAGCGAGGCGGCGGCGTAGCCGGCCCAGTGGTGGATGGTCTCGGCGCTTTGCGGGGTGAACCAGGCGATGGCGAAGCTCAGCACCAGCGCCCAGTGGAAGCCGCGCACGACACGGTCCCAGACGCGCACCACGTCGCGGGGCGCGTCGGCTCGTGCCGGCAAGGCTCGATCAGTTTTCGCCGGCTTCGGCATTGTCGAGCTTCTCCAGCGTCTCGGCATTGTAGGCGGTGTTGACCTTCTTGCCGTCCTTGCCGATCGCATAGACCTCGTAGCAGCCCTTCTCGGTCTTGATCTGGCGCATGGTGAGGCCCTCGCCCTTCAGCTGCGCCTCGAGTGTCGCCTTGGGCTGGAACTTCGATTTCGCGGCGGTGCTGCAGGTGCCGGCGGCCAGCGCCGGTCCGGCGATCACGCCCGCGAGGGCGACGATAAGAAGAGAGCGATACATGGGATCTCCATCCGGTTGAAAGGTTGCGGCGCGGCTGAGGATTCAGCCGACAGGCCGTGACGGCTTGCGCGCGTCATTGGCGAGGCATAGCTGATCCAAGCTGACAACCGACTGACAGCCTTCCCGAGGGGCGGGCGCGACGCGGGAGATCCGGGCGGCGTGCCCGATATCGCTGGTTTTGAGGCTAAGCCGGCGGGCTGCTACACGGCGAGCGTCGGCTCGGTGTTGACCTCCAGCGCCGCTTCCGCTTCGTGATCCTCGTCGGGCAGGACCTCGCCATGCACCGCCAGGGGTCGGCCGATCCAGAGCGGGTCGACGAGGTGGTCGCGCCTGGCATTGGCGGTGTTGGGGTGAATCAGGATGCTCAAGCCGCCATGGTTCAGCATCAGCCACGGAACCAGCGTGGCGAAAAGGCCGGTGGCGAAGGAGACCTGGTACATGGCCTGGTCATGCGGGCCGACCTTCTTGTCGTGCCAGTTGCCCAGCCGCACGCGAAAACGCTCGCCGATGCGCTCGCGCAGCCATTCGGCGTGCCGGCGCTCGGCCGCATCGCCGAAATAGATATGGGCGTGATAGCTGGCGATCTCCGAAAGCTGTCTCGGATTATCTGGCGTGGCGTCGTTCATCGCGATGCTCCCCTCCCCGATGGTTCGATCCTGAGCGGTGGGACTGTAGGCGGTTCTCCGTTTCCTGGAAACGGGTGAAGCGCTCCGTTCAGTGTCGGCGAGTTTGGCTGGCAATCGCGGACGCTGGCGCTGCCCCCTCTCCGTCTCGGCGCGCCGAGCCACCTCTCCCCCGCCTTTGGCGGGGGCGAGGAACCCAAGCTTTCAGCGGGCAGCGCCCTTGCCGATTGGCGTTTCCTCGCCCCCGCCAAAGGCGGGGGCGAGGTGTCCGCGAAGCGGACGGAGAGGGGGAGCGACCTCCGCGATTGCGCTCGGAGCGCTTCCCTACCCCTCGCCGCCATTCGCGCCGCTTCCCCACAGCGCCCGCCGGATCAGGCCGCGCTTCTTCTTCCTCGATACCAGATCGACATCGCTGACCAGCCGCGCGCCGCCCTCGCGCCGCTCCAGCGTGATCTTGCGCGTATGAAAAGCTTCCAGCTCGGCGCGGTGGGCGACGCTGATGATGGTGACGGTGGGCAGTTCCTTCATCACCGTTTGCATCATCGTGTCCTGGCTCTTCTCGTCCAGCGCCGAGGTCGCCTCGTCGAGCACGACGATGTCCGGCCCATGCAGCAGGAGGCGCGCGAAGGCCAGGCGCTGCTTCTCGCCGCCGGACAGCGTCTGGTCCCACGGCGCCTCTTCCTCCAGCCGGTCCTTCAGATAGCCGAGACCGACCTTGTCGAGGGCAGCGGCGATCTCCTTCGTCTTCCAATTGTCGGCGGCGGCCGGATAGGCGGTGGCGCGGCGCAGCGTGCCGGACGGGATGTAGGGGCGCTGCGGCAGCATGAAGAGCCGCTTGCCCGGATGGAAATCGACGCTGCCGCTGCCCCAGGGCCAGAGGCCGGCGATGGCGCGCACCAGCGTCGACTTGCCGGTGCCGGATTCGCCCGAGACCAGCACGCGCTCGCCGGGCTCGATCTCCACCTCGGTTTCCTTCACCACCGAGGTGCCGTCGTCGAGCGTCACGGAAAGATTCCTGAGGCTGAGCATGGCGCCGTCCTCGGTCTCGCCGCGCTGGATGCGGCCCAGCCTGTCGTTCGCTTCGGCCCGCTCCAGGCCGTCGAGCGACATCATCAGCGAGGCGATGCGGCGGGCCGAGGCGTTCCAATCGGCCAGGCGCGGATAATTGTCGACCAGCCAGCCGAACGCGCCTTGCACCATGGCGAAGGCGGAGGCCGCCTGCATGACCTGTCCAAGGCTCATCGAGCCGTCGAGGAATTTCGGCGCGCATAGAAGCACCGGCACGACCGGCGCGAACAGGCTGGAGCCCTGCGAGACGAGCGTGGTGCGCATGTGCTGGCCGGTGAGGCGCGCCCAGCGGCCGAGCGCGGCGGCGAAGCTGCGGTCGATGCCGGCGTTCTCCTCCTCCTCGCCGCCCAGCAGCGCGATGCTCTCGCCGTTTTCGCGCACGCGCGTCAGCACGTAGCGGAACTCTGCTTCCGTCTGGTTCTTCTGCTCGGAAAGCTCGACGAAATGGCGGCCGATGAAGAACATCGAGGTCGAGGTGATGGCGGCATAGATGACGGCGGTGACGACCAGGAAGCCGGGCACGGTGATGACCGAGCCGCCCAGCGAAAAGCTCAGCGCGCCGCCGATGGTCCACAGCACCACGATGAAGGTCGACGCCGACAGGAAGGCGTTGAGCACGCCGGCGACGAAATCGACGGGCGATTCCGTCGCGATCCTGAGATCCTCGGTCAGGCGGGCCTCGGGATTGGCGTGGTCGCCCTTGACGAGGTTGAGCTGGTAATAGCGGCCGCTGGCCAGCCAGCGCTGGATGACCGCCGTGGTCAGCCAGGAGCGCCAGCGGCGCTGCATGGTCATGCGCAGATAGACCTGGGCGACCACCAGGCTGATGCTGCCGGCGACCAGCGGCAGGAAGATAGCGCTCAGCCAATAGACGGTGTGGGCGTCGCGCTGCTCGATGGCGTCGAAGATCGCGCGGTTCCAGCGGTTGATGCCGTACTGAAAACCGACATTGACGCAGATCAGCACGAGCAGCCCGATCGTCAGCGGCCAGGCGAGCCTGTCGCCATGCAAACCCCAGTAGCCGCGGCCGCTGATCCAGAAGCGCCGCAGAAGATACTTCTTGCGCGCCCGCTCGGCCTCTTCGGGCGAAAGCTGAGGACCCGGCTCGGCGGCCTCGGGCGGCGGCGACCCGGCATGGCCGATGGCCTCGGGCGCGGCATCGGCGGGTGGCTTTTCCTCCGGCGGGCTCCCGCCGGCCGGTGGCTTGTCTCGCAGCGATTTGTTGCCTTTCAGCCGGTCTTCTGGTTCGTCTTCCGCTGCCTTATCCGCGCGCGGCTTCACAGCGCCGCGCGGTTTCGGCTGGCGCGGCTTTTCGTGGCGCGGGGCGCGCGACGCCGGGCGCGGCTTGCTTTCACCGCGCTCAATGGCACTGTCGTCCGGTTTCGGTTTGCGCTTGGCCGGGGGCATCGCGCGACAACGGCCCAAAAATCAAAAGGTTTCACGAGAGCGCCACCCAGAGCAACCGCAGAGGGCGCTCCCCCTCTCCGTCCCGGCTTCGCCGGGCCACCTCTCCCCGCCTTTGGCGGGGGCGGCGAGGAACCCAGGCC
>NZ_RZSB01000206.1:0-8454 GCF_004023285.1 Mesorhizobium sp. M2A.F.Ca.ET.067.02.1.1 | reverse complement strand
AGTGCGGATTTCGCCCGCGCGCTCATAGGTCGCCATGATGACGCCGGTGGTCGTAGCCTGCGATTTGACGAGCTTGAAGGCGGCCGGCATCGCGTTGTCGCCGAACAGCCGCTTGCCCTTGCCCAGCAGCAACGGGAAGATCATCAGCCGGATCTCGTCGATCAGCCCGTTGGCGAGCAAGGTCTGGATCAGATCGCCGGAGCCCTGGATGAGCAGATCGGGCCCGTCTTCCTGCTTGATCTCCTTAAGCCTGGCAAGGATATCGGGCCCGAGCGACTGGGTGTTCTCCCAGGTCAGCGAATTTGGCCGATGCGTCGCTACATATTTGGTCGTGGGGTTGAAAACATCTGCGATCGAATCCTTCTGATACGGCCAGTAGGCGGCGAAGATGTCGTAGGTTCTGCGGCCGAGCAGCAGGGCGAAGGGTTTGGAGAACAGTTCCTCCATCGCCGTGCCCGCGACCTCGTCGAAGTAATGGAACGTCCAGCCGCCGAATTCGAAGCCGCCGACCGGATCCTCTTCCGGTCCGCCGGGCGCCTGCATGACGCCGTCGAGGCTGACGAAGGTGGCGGCGATGATCTTGCGCATAGTCTTTCTCCTTTTGGCTGGCCTGCGCCCGTCACGGCGGGATTTCGAGCTAAGGACGAACGGCAAGGCCGCTTTCCGACACGGCCCCGCGAATTTCTACCGCGTGTTGTCAGCGCTAATGGTGCGTGACGAGAACCAGACATCGCCGAAGACGGCGGTGGCGGTGCGGTCGGGCGCCTTGTCTTCCCTAACCCAGATCGAGCGGGTGCGCGCGGCGCGCTCGCGGGTCGGTATTTTCGCGCCTGGCTCGACGGCGGAGGCGCCGACGCAAGGAATGAACCAGGAGCCCATGAAGGGCCGGCACGCGAAGCCATTTTCCAGGCGGGTTATGAGGACCGCGAGGCCGACGGTTTCGGACGGGCGCCAGGGGAAGATCATGCGGCCGCCAGGCTTCAGCGCTCCCAACCATGCGGCGGGCGGGGCGACGACGCCGGCATTGACATAGATGATGTCGGATAGCGGCAGCGGATTGGCGACGGCGTCGGCCTGGACGATTTCGACATTGTCGTAAGCCGCAAGGTTCGCGTTGGCGCGCGCGGCAAGATCGGCCTCGATCTCGAAGGCGGTGACGCTGCCGCCCGGCTCGACCAGCTTAGACAGCAGCGCCGTATAATATCCGGTGCCGGCGCCGATATGGGTGACGGCCTCGCCAGGCTTCGGCTCGACCTTGCCGAGCCACATGGCATGCAGCAGCGGCTCGCCATTGTTAATGCCCTTGTCGGCATCGAGCACGACGAGCACGTTCTGATAGATATAGCTTGGGTCGGCGCTCGGCGTCTCGAACCGGCCTTCTCCGGCAAAGACGGTCCACGGTCCCGGGCCGAGAAAGGCCTCGCGCGGCACCGAGGCGAACACCTCCTCGATGCGCGGATCGGCCGAGCGGGCCTGCGCGGCCATTAGCCTGGCGTAGAATCTGCGAGCTTCGTCCGGTTTGACCATAGCGCCAAGATAGCGCGTCCGGCTGGAATGTCGCGATCAGCCGGCGAAGGTATCGTAGAGCAGCTTGAAGTTGAGAACGAGGATGACGGCCGCCACCACCCAGGCCAGCGCCGCAAGGCCGCGCGGTATGGCGAAACTGCCCATCTTCTTCCTGTCCGACACGAACTGCACCAGCGGGATGACCGCGAAGGGCAGTTGCATCGAGAGCACCACCTGGCTGAAGACCAGCAACTCGGCCGTGCCCTTTTCGCCATAGAGCGCGGTGACGACAACGACGGGGACGATGGCGATGCCGCGCGTCAACAGGCGCCGCGCCCATTGCGGAATGCGCAAGCGCAGAAAACCTTCCATCACGATCTGGCCGGCAAGTGTCGCGGTGACCGTCGAGTTGAGGCCGGAGGCGAGCAGCGCGACGGCGAACAGGATCGAGGCGATGCTGAGGCCCAGCAGCGGCGACAGCAGCTCGAAGGCCTGGCCGATCTCGGCAACGTCCTGATGCCCGGTGTTGTGGAAGGCGACTGCCGCGACGATCAGGATCGAAGCGTTGACGAACAGCGCCAGGATCAGCGCGATGGTCGAATCCGTCGTCGCCCATTTGATGGCGTCACGCTTGCCGGTCTCGGTGCGCTCATAGGCGCGGGTCTGCACGATCGAGGAATGCAGATAGAGGTTATGTGGCATGACCGTGGCGCCGATGATGCCGATGGCGATGTAGAGCATCGCCGGATTGGTGACGATCTCAGACGACGGCACGAACATCGAATGCAGGATCGTGCCGGCCGGCGGTGCGGCGACGAAGATCTGGATGGCAAAGCAGCCGAAGATGATGATCAGCAGCGCGACGACGAAGGCCTCGAGATAGCGGAAGCCCCTGTTCATCAGCAGCAGCACCAGAAAGGCGTCGAGCGCGGTGAGGATGGCGCCGCCGATCAACGGAATTCCGAACAGAAGCTGCAGCGCGATCGCCGTGCCGATGACCTCGGCGAGGTCGCAGGCGATGATCGCCAGCTCGCAGGCGATCCAGAGCATCAGATTGACGGGGCGCGGATAATAGGCGCGGCAAGCCTGGGCGAGGTCGCGGCCGGTGGCGATGCCGAGGCGCGCGGCCAGCGCCTGCAGCAGGATCGCCATCAGGTTCGACAGCATTATGACGAAAAGCAGCGTGTACCCGAACTGGGCGCCACCGGCGAGGTCCGTCGCCCAGTTGCCCGGGTCCATATAGCCGACCGAAACCATGTAGCCAGGACCCATGAAAGCGAACAGGCGGCGGAACCAGACGCCGGTCCGCGGCACCGCGATCGAGGCGTTCACCTCGCGCAGGCTGGGCTGCTCGTCGTCCGGCCTGTCGAATCGCCATGCGGGTCGGGCTACGGTTACTGCATCGGCATCGGACATGGGATTTCCGCTAGAATTATCGAACGTGCCTCCTATCTATGCCACAGCTCAACATTATGCAATATGCTATATTTCATTGATCATGCTTTCGTGATCGCGGGAGCAAGTTCCAGGGCGGGCGGCGGAAACGCCGTTGCGCCCGCGCGGGAATGCAAATAAACGGCCGGGCCATCAGGGGTTTCGTGCTATGGATGCGATCCCGATTCAGGAGGAGCGCATATTGGCGCTTAGGAACAAACCAGTTCGACGCGAGGAGCCGCTTCCCGATGCCGAAATCCATTCGGAAGGATTCCGGCAGCAGCGCCAGGCGCGCCGCAGCGCGCTGGTCGAAGACTATGTCGAGCTGATCGCCGATCTGATCGAGGATGGCAACGAGGCGCGGCAGGTGGATATCGCGGCAAGGCTCGGCGTCGCGCAGCCGACGGTTGCCAAGATGCTGACCAGGCTCTGCGCCGACGGGCTGGTCTCGCGAAAGCCCTATCGCGGCGTGTTCCTGACCGAGACCGGCCGCAAGGTCGCGGAGGAAAGCCGCATCCGCCACCAGACGGTGGAAGCCTTCCTGCGCTCGCTGGGCGTCAGCGCCGAGACGGCGCGCATCGACGCCGAAGGCATCGAGCACCATGTCAGCGCCGAAACGCTGGATGCTTTCCGCCGAGCGATGACTCACCGCCAGGCTTAGCTCCCCGGTTCCCATCGCGCGTGTTGACGCGGAACCTACGCACCCCGGCCGCATTACCTCCCACATCGCGCGATTATCGCGCTTAGGGAGGAAGCAATGGGCATCGAACAGGCACCGACCGCCAAGGGAGAGCAGGCAGCCAGGGGATTGCGGCAGGCGGCCGCCGGCGACGAAGGCAAGACCGAGGCAGAGACCGGCCATCCGCTGAAGAAGGGCGCGGCGCGTTTCGAGGAACGGTCGAAAAGTTCGGACGGCAAAAGCGCCGGCGCCAAGCTGAAAAGCTGAGATTTTCAGCCGGTTTATCGGGAGTGGAAATTAACCGGCCGATCGGAGTCTCCTCCGCCTCGCGCATTTTTCGGGCGCGAAAAATTCTGTGACTTGGGCTGGCCGTTGCGATAATTGTCAGCGCGGGGCGGTCGCGGGCCAGCCCCTCCAGGACATTCGCATTGCGAGGAGTTGCCATGCTTTGGAGAGGCCGTCGTCAGAGCGACAATATCGAGGACGAGCGCAGCGACAGCGGCGGTGGCGGCGGATTGGGTGGCGGCGGTCAGTTCCGCGTTCCGATCGGCGGCCGCACCGGGGGTGGCGGCAGCATCCTCCTGGTCATCCTGGTTGTGCTCGCGGGATGGTATTTCGGCTTCGACCCGTCGCAGATCCTGGGTGGCGGCGACGGCGGACTGCTGCCCGGGGGCGGCGGCCAGATCACCGAGACACAGGACAATGGCAACGCGCCCGCCAATGACGAGATGAAGCAGTTCGTCGCGACCGTGCTTGCCGATACCGAGGACACGTGGACCGGCATTTTCAAATCGCAGGGGTTGATCTACGAGGACCCCAGGCTGGTGCTGTTCAGCGGCCAGGTTCGCTCGGCTTGCGGCTTCGCCTCGGCGGCGGCCGGGCCGTTCTACTGCCCTGGCGATCACAAGGTCTATCTGGACATGACCTTCTTCCAGCAGCTCGACCAGCAGTTCGGCGCTTCTGGCGAGTTCGCGCGCGCCTATGTGGTGGCGCACGAGATCGGTCATCACGTGCAGAACCTCACCGGCATCATGGGCAAGTTCAACCAGATGCGGCAGGGCATGAGCGAGGCCGACGCCAACCAGCTCTCGGTGCGCATCGAGCTTCAGGCCGATTGCTTCGCCGGTGTCTGGGCGCATTTCACCCAGCAGAAGGGCATTTTGGAGCAGGGCGACATCGAAAGCGCGTTGAACGCGGCCAAGCAGATCGGCGACGACACGCTGCAGAAGAAGATGCAGGGCTATGTCGTGCCGGAAAGCTTCAACCATGGCACTTCGCAGCAGCGGCAGACCTGGCTGGCGCGGGGCTTCAAGAGCGGCAAGCTGTCCGACTGCAACACGATGAGCGGTCCGATCTGAGGCGGCGTTTCCCCTCTTTTCGAGTGACGATCCGTGATCGGCGCCCGCTGGCAAGTGTGTCAGCATAAGGCATTTGCGTTCGTTCGCGGATTGTTCCGGCCGCTGACCTCGCCTATAAGGTCCATCCGCCCGTCCCCCAGGGCGGATGAGGAACTTGTCACCATGATCGACCCGAAAACCGCCAAGCGGGGCCTTGCGCTCGTTTTCACGACACTTTTGCTCGACATCATCGGCTTCGGCATCATCATGCCGGTGCTGCCAGCCTATCTTGAGGAACTGAGCGGCGTCAGCGTCAGCGAGGCCGCGATCGAGGGCGGCTGGCTGTTCTTCGTCTATGCGGCGATGCAGTTCTTCTTCGCGCCGATCATCGGCGGCCTGAGCGACCGCTTCGGACGCCGGCCGGTCCTGCTTGCCTCGGTGCTGACCTTCTCCATCGACAATTTGATCTGCGCCATCGCCTGGTCCTATCCGATGCTGTTCATCGGCCGCGTGCTCGCCGGCATTTCCGGCGCCAGCTACTCGACGACATCGGCCTTCATCGCCGACATCTCGAATGATGAGAACCGGGCTAAGAATTTCGGCCTGCTCGGCATCGCCTTCGGCGTCGGCTTCGTCATCGGCCCGGTGCTGGGCGGGGTGCTCGGCACGTTCGGGCCGCGTGTGCCGTTCTATTTCGCCGCCGCGCTTGCCTTCGTGAATTTCCTGATCGCCATGGTGTTCCTGCCCGAAACGCTGGACGAAAAACACCGCCGGCCCTTCGAGTGGAAGCGCGCCAATCCGGTCGGCACGCTGATGCAGATGCGCAATTATCCGGGCATCGGCTGGATCGGGCTGGTGTTCTTCCTGATGACGCTCGGCCACATGATGTATCCCGCGGTCTGGGCGTTTGTCTCCAACTACCGCTATGGCTGGAACCAGCAGCAGATCGGCTTCTCGCTCGGCGCCTTCGGCCTGTGCGGCGCGATCATCATGGCGACGGTGCTGCCGCGGATCATTCCGAAGCTCGGTGAGTGGAAGACGGCGGCGATCGGGCTGACCTTCACCGCGCTCGGCGCCTTCGGCTACGCCTTCGCGACGCAGGGCTGGATGGTCTATGCGGTGATCGTTGCCGGCTGCCTGGAGGCGCTGGCCGATCCGCCGCTGAGGAGCCTCGCCGCCGCCAAGGTGCCGCCGTCGGCGCAAGGCGAATTGCAGGGCGCGATGACCTCGATCTTCTCGATCACCTCGATCATCACGCCGCTGCTCTACACAGCGATCTTTTCCTGGTTCACGAGCCCGACCGCGCCGGTCGTGTTCGGCGGCGCGCCCTATGTGCTCGGCGCGATCTTCCTGACGCTGGCGGTCATCGTCTTCGTGACGAAAGTGGCCAGGCCGACGCCGAAGGAAGTCGAGCGCATGCACACCCAGGAAGCGGTCACCGACGCTGCGTGAGGCGTGCTGATATTCAGGTGAGGCCGGTCTGCAAATAGCGGATTCCTGCGCTTCCGGTGCTCACGTACTTCAAGTACGCTCCGCTCCGGTTCTCGGAACCCACCATTTTCGGCTCGGCCTGACCTGAATCTCAGCACGCCCTAGGCCGCTACGCGCGTTCCGCCAGGGCTTGCTCGCCGCGCCGCTCGCGGATCAGGTTGACGAAGCGGCGGAAGAGGTAATGCGAATCCTGCGGACCGGGGGAGGCCTCAGGATGATGCTGGACCGAGAACACTGGACGGCCGGTGAGCGCGATGCCGCAGTTGGATCCGTCGAAGAGCGAGACATGGGTTTCCTCGACGCCTTCGGGCAGCGAGTCGGCGTCAACGGCGAAACCGTGGTTCATCGAGACGATCTCGACCTTGCCGGTGGTGTGGTCCTTGACCGGATGGTTGGCGCCGTGGTGGCCCTGATGCATCTTCTCGGTCTTGCCGCCGAGCGCCAGCGCCAGCATCTGATGGCCGAGGCAGATGCCGAACACCGGAATGTCGGTCTTCAAGAGGTTCTGGATCACCGGCACGGCATATTCGCCGGTCGCTTCCGGGTCGCCGGGGCCATTGGATAGGAAGATGCCGTCCGGCTGCATGGCCAGGATCTCCTCCGCGCCGGTCTTCGCCGGCACGACGGTGACCTGGGCGCCCAGGCCCGCAAGCAGGCGCAGGATGTTGCGCTTGACGCCGTAGTCGATGGCCACGACATGCATCGACGGCGCGTCCTGCTCGCCATAGCCTTCGTTCCACACCCAGGGCGTCTCGCGCCAGACCGAGGACTGGCCCGACGTGACCTCCTTGGCGAGATCGAGGCCGATCAGGCCCGACCAGGCAGCCGCCTGACGCTTCAGATCCTCGATGTCAAAGACGCCGTCGGGCGCATGCGCGATGACGGCATTGGGCATGCCCTTCTCGCGGATCAGCACGGTCAGCGCGCGGGTGTCGATGCCGGACAGCGCGACAATGCCGCGCCGCTTCAGCCACTGGTCGAGATGGCCCGCGGCGCGATAGTTGGACGGGTCGGTGACATTGGCCTTGAAGATCGCGCCGACAGCGCCGGCGCGGGCCGCCGGATGCAAGTCCTCGATGTCCTCGTCATTGGTGCCGACATTGCCGATATGCGGGAAGGTGAAGGTGACGATCTGGCCGGCGTAGGACGGATCGGTGAGGATCTCCTCGTAGCCGGTCAGCGCCGTGTTGAAGCACACTTCCGCGACGGCCGATCCGGTGGCGCCGAGACCGCGGCCCTCGATCACCGTGCCGTCGGCGAGCACCAGAAGGGCGGTCGGCTTTTCGGTGGCCCAGGGGGCGGTGGTTGTGGCCATGGCGGCACTCCTGTCAGGCGCTGCGACTGGTCGAAGGGACCACTCGCGCAGCAAAGCGCGCGAAGCAGGATTTCCCAGCCTCCGCGCGTCAACTCATTGTCTCATGCAGGACCGAGTACATAGGCGAAGGCGCCCGAACGGTCAATGCGGACACCGCCAGCCAGCTCTGATTTCCATTCGTCCAGCAATATCAGCGGCTTGCGGGAATTTGCGTTACCGTTCGGCGAAGCTATTGTCCGGCGTATTCGAAGGAGAAGCACAATGCGCGAGAAAATCGCCGATTCCATGAAGAGCGCGATGAAGGCGCAGGACAAGCACCGCTTGCCGACGCTGCGGCTGATCCAGGCCGCCATTCACGATCGCGATATCGCCAATCGCGGCGCCGGCAAGCCGCCGGCGAGCGAGGAGGAGATCCTGCAGATCCTCGCCAAGATGGTGAAGCAGCGCGAGGAATCGGCTAAGGCCTTCGAGGACGGCAAGCGGCCGGAACTGGCGGCGCAGGAGCGCGGCGAGATGGAGATCATCCGCGAGTTCCTGCCGACGCAGCTCGACGAGGCGGCGATCCAGGCTGCGGCGCGCGAGGCGATCGCGGCGACGGGCGCCGCCAGCCAGAAGGACATGGGCAAGGTGATCGGCGCGCTGAAGCAGAAATATGCCGGTCAGATGGACTTCGCCAAGGCCAGCGCCATCAT
>NZ_RZSB01000205.1:0-8472 GCF_004023285.1 Mesorhizobium sp. M2A.F.Ca.ET.067.02.1.1 | reverse complement strand
CAGCAGATCGAGGAAGCGCTGATGAGCGGCATCACCACCATGCTCGGCGGCGGCACCGGCCCGGCGCATGGCACCTTGGCCACCACCTGCACGCCCGGCCCCTGGCATATGGCGCGCATGATTCAGTCCTTCGACGCCTTCCCGATGAATATCGGCCTGTCGGGCAAGGGCAATGCGTCAAAGCCGGCGGCGCTGGAAGAGATGGTGCTGGCCGGCGCCTGCTCGCTGAAGCTGCATGAGGATTGGGGCACGACGCCGGCCGCCATCGATTGCTGCCTGTCGGTCGCCGACGCCTATGACGTGCAGGTGATGATCCACACCGACACGCTGAACGAATCGGGCTTCGTCGAGAACACGGTGGCGGCGATCAAGGGCCGCACCATCCATGCCTTCCACACCGAAGGGGCGGGCGGTGGCCACGCGCCCGACATCATCAAGGTCTGCGGCCTGCCCAACGTCATCCCGTCCTCCACCAACCCGACCAGGCCCTACACGGTCAACACGCTGGCCGAGCATCTCGACATGCTGATGGTCTGCCATCATCTGTCGCCGTCGATCCCCGAGGACATCGCCTTCGCCGAAAGCCGCATCCGCAAGGAGACGATCGCGGCGGAGGACATCCTGCACGACATCGGCGCCTTCTCGATCATCTCCTCGGACAGCCAGGCCATGGGCCGGGTCGGCGAGGTGGCGATCCGCTGCTGGCAGACCGCCGACAAGATGAAGCGCCAGCGCGGCGCGCTGCCCGACGAAACCGGCGACAACGACAATTTCCGCGTCCGCCGCTACATCGCCAAATACACGATCAATCCGGCCATCGCGCACGGCCTGTCGAAGGAGATCGGCTCGATCACCGTCGGCAAGCGCGCCGATCTCGTGCTGTGGAATCCGGCCTTTTTCGGCGTCAAGCCGGAGATGGTGCTGGTCGGCGGCTCGATAGCCGCTGCCCCCATGGGTGATCCGAACGCCTCGATCCCGACGCCGCAGCCGATGCACTATCGGCCGATGTTCGGCGCCTATGGCAAGGCGCTGACCAACTCCTCGGTGACCTTCGTCTCGAAGGCGGCGCTTGACGCCGGCCTGCAGGGCAGGCTTGGCGTCGACAAGGCGATGGTCGCGGTCGAGAACACACGCGGCGGCATCGGCAAGCATTCCATGGTGCTCAACGACGCCACGCCGCATGTCGAGGTCGATCCCGAAACATACGAAGTGCGGGCCGACGGCGAGCTCTTGACCTGTGAGCCGGCCACCGTGCTGCCGATGGCGCAGCGGTATTTTCTGTTTTGACGGGCGGCTGGTCCGATTGACGGGCAAATGGCGTTGCGGCTCGCGCGCGCAGATCGCAATATGCTGCAGAGCAGCAGCATTGTGATCGGGCATGGCCACCGAAATCGCCTCGCAGCACGACATCTTCCCGCATATCCGCATCGTCATGGGCATGGTGATCGGCCTCGGAGTCACCCGCCTGCTTTCGGGAACTGCCCGCATCGTCCAGCATCCCGGCCAATACCGGCTCTATGCGGTGCATCTCGCCTGGGTCGCCTCGGTGCTGTTGATGCTGGTGCATTTCTGGTGGTGGGAGTTCGGCCTCTACGCCATCGAGAACTGGACCTTCGGCAAATATCTTTTCATCATCTTCTACGCCATTACGCTGTTCCTGCTCTGCGCGCTGCTGTTTCCGGATTCGATGCTCGATTACACCAGCTACGAGGACTATTTCTATTCGCGCCGCGCCTGGTTCTTCGGCCTGCTCGGCTTCACCTATCTGCTTGATGTGATCGATACGCTGCTCAAGGGTCCGGAGCATTTCGCCCGCTTCGGCAACGAATATCTGATCCGCACGCCGGTCTTCGTGGCGCTGTGCATCGTCGCGATCCTGGTGCGCGACAAGCGCTTCCACATCGCTTTCGTCGCGGCCGCGCTGATCTATCAGATATCGTTCATCCTGCGGCTGTTCGACACCATCGTCTGAGCGTTCGCGATGCGGTAGGGTTCTCGGAAAGGCAAGGGTTCAACCATGTACAAGGCTGTCGGATCGCGCGGCTCCCGCGTCAGCCGGGTGCTCTGGATGCTCGAGGAGCTCGGGCAGCCCTACGCGTTCGTCGAGGTCAAGCTGCGCTCGCCGGAAGCCTACGCGCTCAACCCTTCAGGCAAGGTGCCGATCCTGATCGACGACGACCTGAAAATCACGGATTCGGCGGCGATCTGCGTCTATCTGGCCGATAAGCATGCTGACAAGGGCATGGGCGCCAATCCGGGTGTCGCCGGGCGCGCCGAGATGGATTCATGGATGCATTTCGCCCAGAGTGAGTTGGAAGCCCCGCTATGGAACAAGCTGCGCCACCGCTTCCTGCTGCCGAAGGATGTTCGGGTCGATGTCGGCCCGGCTGCGGCGTATGATTTCGCATCCGAAATAAAGGCGCTGGATCGCCGGCTTGGCGACAAGCCCTATGCCTTGGGCGATCGCTTCTCGGCCGTTGACGTCTTGCTCGGCGATATGGGCGGCTGGGCTCGTGCCGGCCGCTTCCCGATCGAATCCGACCGGGTGAATGCCTATTTCGACCGTGTCCTCGGGCGCCCTGCACGCGCCCGCGCCCAAGCCAATGGCGGAGCCATGAAATGAAGCTCAACATCACCACCGATTTCACCAAGTTTCCACGCGCTATCTCGGTGCTTGTCGCCGGTGATCCCGGATTGACGACGCCCTATGACAAGGCCGTGCTGCCGCATGACGAGCGCCATCTGCGCCGCCGCGCCATCGAGACGGCGGCCGGCGACAAGGTGCTGGTCGACCTGCCTGAACCGGTGGCGTTGAACGATGGCGACCGGCTGGTGCTGGAAGACGGCCGCCAGCTCGAAATCGTCGCAGCACCCGAAGAGGTCTACGACATCCGCGCCCGCGACGCCGTTCATCTCACCGAGCTCGCCTGGCACATCGGCAACCGCCACCTCGCGGCGGCGATCGAGCCGGACCGCATCCTCATCCTGCGCGACCATGTCATCAAGGCGATGCTCGAAGGCCTCGGCGCCAAGGTGCATGAGGTTTCGCAGCCGTTCAGCCCCGTGCGCGGCGCCTATTCAGGGCATGGCCACGATCACGGCCATTCGCATGATCACGATCATGACCACCATGGCCACGATCACGGGCACGCGCATGACCATCATGATCATGACCATGGGCACGATCATCACGATCACGACCATCATCATCACGGCCACCACCATCACCATGACTGAGCAGCTTTCCACCGTCGCGCTGCTGCGGCTGATGGCCTGGCTGTCGCCGGCCTTTCCGGTCGGCGGCTTCTCCTACAGCCACGGGCTCGAGCGCGCCGTGCATGACGGGCTGATCGCAAATCGCGACGATCTCGCCGGCTGGCTGGAAACGTTGGTGGAGGTTGGCTCGGGCTGGAACGACGCCGTGCTCTTCGCCGAAAGCTGGCGCCGTGCGCCCGATGATGGCGGCGACCTGGCGGAAGTCGCAGCACTTGCCGAGGCTCTTGCCGGCTCGCGGGAGCGTCATATGGAGACAATGCTCCAAGGCGCGGCCTTCCTCAAAGCGGTATCTGCCTGGCCGTCCCCGGTGCTTGAACGGTTGCCGGCCGACTGCCCCTATTGCGTTGCGGTCGGCGCCGTTGCCGGCAGCAGCGGCATCGGCCTTTCGGATGCGCTTTCCGCCTTCCTGCAGGCTTTCTTCTCCAATCTTGCGCAAGCGGCGATCAGGCTCGGTGTCGTCGGCCAGGTCGATGCCGTCGCATTGTTAGCCGGCTTTGAACCTCTGGCGCTGTCGGTTGCGTCGCGCGCCGCCGCTTCCAGCCTGGACGATCTGGGCGGCTCGGCCTTCATGTCCGACATAGCGGCGATGCAGCACGAAACGCAATATTCCAGGCTGTTCCGCTCATGACCGTCCTTGCCGTCACCCTCTCCTTCGTGCTGCTCCTGATCACCACGCTGCATGTCTATTGGGGCATAGGCGGCATCTGGCCGGGTACGGACCAGGCGTCATGCGCCCGCGCCGTCGTCGGCTTCCACGGCGTCGATGAGATGCCGTCGTCCTTCGCGAGTTTCGCCGTCGCCGCTTGCCTCGCGCTCGCGACGCTCTGGCCGCTGGCGCTGGCCGGTGTCTTTTCGACGCCCTTTCCAAGGGAAGGCCTGGCTGCCACGGCATTGATGATCGGCCTCGTCTTCCTCGGCCGCGGCATTGCCGGCTTCACGCCTTGGTGGCGCAGGCTGGCGCCCGAACAGCCTTTCGCGCGGCTCGACCAAAGCCTCTATTCGCCGCTCTGCCTGTTGATCGGGCTGGGCTTTGTCGTTCTCGCTATCACGGAGTTTCCGGCATGACCTCGAAAAACGGTCCTCTTCGCATCGGCATTGGCGGCCCCGTCGGCTCCGGCAAGACGACGCTCACCGAAAAGCTCTGCAAGGCGTTGCGCGACGACTTCTCCATCGCCGTCGTCACCAACGACATCTACACCAAGGAGGACGCGATGATGCTCGCGCGGCTGCAGGCATTGCCGGAGGAGCGCATCGTCGGCGTCGAGACCGGCGGCTGTCCGCACACCGCCATCCGCGAGGATGCCTCGATCAATCTGCGGGCGATCGCCGAGCTGAACAAGAAATTCCCCGACCTCGACATCATCTTCATCGAATCCGGTGGCGACAATCTCGCCGCCACCTTCTCGCCAGACCTTGCCGACCTGACGCTCTATGTCATCTCGGTCTGCCAGGGCGAGGAGATACCGAGGAAGGGCGGCCCGGCCATCACCCGCTCGGATTTCCTCATCATCAACAAGAGCGATCTGGCGCCCTATGTGAACGTCAACCTCGACGTGATGGAGAGCGATGCCGGCCGCATGCGCGGCAAGAGGCCCTTCGGCTTCACCGATCTGTCGCGCGGCAAGGGCTTGCAGGACGTGATCGACTTCATCGTCGAGCAGGGTGGGCTGCAGTCGGCGCGCCCGGCGGCTTGATCCGCTGAGCCATCGATTATCGGTTGCTGGCAGCGGCGTCGCACGGCATTCTCGTCCAAACAGGAGGATTTTCGATGAGCCTTGCCCGCCTGCACAAGGAACCGCTGAGCAACCTGCCCTATTACGAGGAGCGGGTCGATCTCGCCGCCGCCTTCCGCTGGACCGCGCGGCTCAACATGCATGAGGCGGTGGCCAATCACTTCTCACTGTCCGTCAACGAGGACGGCACGAAGTTTCTGATGAACCCGAACCAGGTGCATTTCTCGCGCATCAAGGCGAGCGACTTGCTCCTGATCGATGCCAACGATCCCGACACGCTCTCCGGCCCCGACGCGCCGGACCCGACCGCCTGGGGCCTGCACGGCGCCATCCATCGCAACGTCCCGCATGCGCGCTGCGCCATGCATGTCCATTCGATCCACGCCACGGTGCTTGCCTCGCTCGCCGATTCGACGTTGCCGCCGGTCGACCAGAACTCGGCCATGTTCTTCAACCGCCATGTCGTCGACGCCAATTATGGCGGGCTGGCCTTCGAGGAGGAGGGCGAGCGTTGCTCTCAGCTTCTCACCGACCCCAAGGTCAAGGTGATGGTCATGGGCAATCATGGCGTCATGGTCATCGGCGACACGGTCGCCGACACCTTCAACCGCATGTTCTACTTCGAGCGCGCCGCCGAGACTTACATCAAGGCGCTGTGGACCGGGCGCCCGCTGCGCACGCTCTCCGACGAGATCGCCGAGAAGACCGCGCGCGAGATGGACGACTACCCCGGCCAGGCCGAGCGCCATCTGGCCGAGCTGAAAGCGATCCTGGACGAGGAAGAGCCGGTTTATCGGAATTGAGCGGCCTTTCCTTCTCCCCGTTTTACGGGGAGAAGGTGGTCCGAAGGACCGGATGAGGGGCAGCACCGACCTTCGGGTTAAAGCCCCAACTGCGCCCGCAATTCCTCGGCGCTGTTGATCACAATCGCGCCGGCCGGGCCGTCCATCGGCGCCTCCGGCCAGAAGAGCGTCTTCATGCCGGCAGCCAGTCCGGCCATGGCGCCCGTCAGGCTGTCGTCGACGGCGAAAGCATCCGCCGGGTCGACGCCGGCGAGATAAGCGGCGCGCAGGAAGGGTTCGGGAAGCGGCTTGCCGTCGATCACATCGTTGCGGCTGACCGTCATCATGCCCGGATAGGTGAGGCCGACGGCCCGCAGATTGGCATCGACGATCAGCCGGTCGGAATTGGACACCACCGCCTGCTCTACGCCGAGCGCGCGCAATTCGTTGAACACCTCGATCGCGCCGGGGCGTGGCTTCAGCGTTTCCGCCAGCGGCAGGTAGTGATCGTATTTGCGTACGATCCAGTCGTCGAAAGGCAGGTCGAGGCCGAATTCGTCGCGCAGCATCTCGTAGACCGGCCATGCGGCGATGCCCAGCACGCGCTCATGCAGGTCGTGCGGCGGGGCGATGCCGACGCTGCGCAGCGCCGCCACAAGGGCTGCCTCATGCAAGGGCTCGCTGTCGACCAGCGTTCCGTCCATATCCCAGAAAACGGCTTTCGGCGTCATGCGCGGCTCCTTCGCCGATCCCCTTAATCGGTTTCCCGCCGGAGATAAACCGTCCCGCCGGCAAATGGTTCGGGGCGTGACGGCAGATCTTCGGGAGGCCTGTGGGGCGCCCAAGCAATTGCTCTTTCGATAGACAATTGCGCGCCGGCATATTCGCTGTAAGCTATGGCGCCCGTTTCAGCGTTCTTGCGGGCGGGGAGGCAGGACGTGAGTTTGCGACAGGAAACCGGCAGCACCAGGTTGGACGATGCCGCGCGCGCCGGCTGGCTTTATTATGTTGCCGGCAACACGCAGGACCAGATCGCCGCCAAGCTCGGCATCTCCAGGCAGACGGCGCAGCGGCTGGTGTCGCTGGCGATGTCCGAAGGGCTGATCAAGGTGCGCGTCGATCACCCGATCGCCAACTGCCTCGACCTAGCCGCCCGACTGAAATCGCGTTTCGCGCTCGATCTTGTCGAAGTGGTGCCGAGCGATCCGGCGTCGAACTCGACGACGATCGGCATCGCCGAGGCGGCAGCGGCCGAGATCGAGCGCCGGCTGCGCTCGGAAGCCCCCATCGTCATGGCGATCGGCACCGGGCGCACGCTGAAGGCGGCGATCGAGCAGCTGCCGCCGATGGACTGCCCGCAGCACAAGGTCGTGTCCCTGACCGGCAACATCTCGCCCGACGGCTCGGCCGCCTTCTACAACGTCATCTTCACCATGGCCGACCGCGTCAAGGCGCGGTCCTTCCCGATGCCGCTGCCGGTCATCGCCTCCTCGCCAGAAGAGCGCGAGATGCTGCTCAACCAGCCGATGATCCAGCCGACGCTGGCGCTGGCCGCGGAAGCCGACGTCACCTTCGTCGGCATCGGCGATCTCGGGCCCAAGGCGCCGCTCTACGAGGACGGCTTCATTTCCGAAAGCGAGCTGAAGGCGCTGCAGAAAGCCGGCGGCATCGCCGAGATCGTCGGTTGGGTGTTCGACCGCGAAGGCCGCATGATCGAAGGGATCACCAACGACCGCGTGTCGTCCGCCGCGCTGCCGTCGCGGGAAAAATCGCTGGTCATCGCCTTGGCCATGGGCGACCGCAAGCTGCCGGGCATTTTGGCCGCCGTCAACCGCCGGCTGGTCAATGGCCTCATCACCGACGAACGGACGGCCGAAACCCTGCTTGCCGGCTGATGGCCATAAAAGAAGCCGGCTATTGCGAGGGTCCGCGCGGATCATTGCCGTCGAGAAAACCCATGTCGCGCTGCAGATGCTCGGATAGTTCCCGAACATCGATGTAGCCGCGCCTGCGGCCCGAAAACTTTGCAAATTCCCGTACCAGCATGAAAAACCAGCCGCGTGCGGGGGTGGAAACGAGTTTTTCCTGTACCGTGACCATGATCGTCAGCCTTGAACTGGATTGATCGTTGATCCCAAATATCGGTCTGGCTGGTTCGTGCTTCCAATTAAACCTCGATCATGACCCATAAGGAGGCCTTATGCCCGATCTGACCCCTCCGCAGCTTGCGCCGCTGCCGCCGCTGCAGGCGATCCGGGTGTTCGAAGCGGTGGCAAGGCACCTGTCCTTCACCAAGGCGGCGCAGGAATTGGGCATGACCCAGGCGGCCGCGAGCTACCAGATCAAGCTGCTGGAGGAACGCATCGGCGCGCCGCTGTTCCTGCGCCGGCCGAAGCAGATCGAGTTGACCGGACCCGGCCAGCGCCTGGCGCCTGCCGTCAGCGAAGCCTTTTCCATCCTGGGTCAGGCTTATGCCGCGGCGCGCGGCGGCGCCGACGGACTGCTTTGCGTCACCACCGTGCTGACCTTCGCCTCGAACTGGCTGGCCCAGCATCTGGGCTCATTCCAGATCGCTCATCCAGCACTCGCCGTGCGGCTCGACACGTCGAGCCGCCTGACCGATTTCGCGCGCGAGGATGTCGATATCGCCATCCGCTCCGGCGGCTGCAAGTGGCCGGGCC
>NZ_RZSB01000204.1:0-8558 GCF_004023285.1 Mesorhizobium sp. M2A.F.Ca.ET.067.02.1.1 | reverse complement strand
TCATCTCCCCTTCATGCCGGACATACGGAATCACCAACTCAGTTCCGTGCAAAGCCCTCCTTGTGGGAGAAGGTGGATCGGCGCGCAGCGCCGAGACGGATGAGGGGTGTTCCAGCGGAGTGAGACGTTGGCTTTCCCTGGAGCACCCCTCATCCGGCCGCTTCGCGGCCACCTTCTCCCACAAACAAGGGGAGAAGGGAAAGATTGCGCTACTCCACCCAATCCACCACCAGCGCCACCACCCCGAATACCGCGCCTGTCGCGCACACCGCGTTCCAGCCGGCCCACGCCCAGGCGAGGCCGGCCAGCAGCGAGCCGATCGCGCCGCCGATGAAGAAGATGCCGACGAACAGACCATTGATGCGGCCGCGCGCCTTGGGCTGCAGGAGATTCACCGCGCGGCGGCCCAGCGTCTGGTCGCCGGTGACGCCGATATCGAGCAGCACGGCGCTGACGCCCATGAGGATGAGCGGCAGCCACGCCCCGCCGGCCTTGGCCGCGCCCGCCCATGCGGCAAGCCCGAGCGCCGCGATCAGCACGAGATGGCAGAGGGCCGTGGCGGAGCGCGTAAAGCCGCGGTCGCCAGCGCGGCCGAAGACCGGCGTCACCGCCGCGCCCCCGGCGCCGACCAGCGCGAAAAGCGCGATGCCTTTCTGGCCTAGGTCGAAGGGCGGAGCGGCGAGGCGCAGCGCCACCGCCGTCCAGAACACGCTGAAGGCGGCCATCACCAGGCTCGCCGTGAAGGCGCGGCGGCGCAGCACCGGCTCTTGGCGCAGGAGCCGGACCAACGAGGCGATGAGCCCCGCATAGCGCGCCTGCGCCAGCGGCCGCCGTCTCGGCAAGGTGAGGCCGAGCAGGATGGCAAGCAGCGCCACCGCCGCGGCGCTGATGCCGTAGAAGGCGCGCCAGCCGAAAGCGTCTGCGACGAGGCTGGCGATCGGACGCGACAGCAGGATGCCGATCATCAGCCCGCTCATCACGTCGCCGATGACGCGCCCTTCCTGGCCCGGCGGCGCCAGCGAGGCCGCCACCGGCACCAGCACCTGGATGCAGGAACAGGCGGCGCCGAGGATGAACAGCACAACCAGCAGCGAGGTGGCGGACGGCGCGAAAGAAGCGACCGCTGCCGCAAACACGGCCGCGCACAGCATGCGCAGCACCAGCACGCGGTTCTCGACCAGATCCGACAGCGGCACCAGGAAGAACAGCCCGGCCGCATAGCCGAGCAGGGTGGCCATCGAGACCAGGCCGCTCTTCGATGCCGCGGCGCCGAGCGAGGGGCCGATCAGCCCGACCAGCGTCTGCGGCGCGAACAGATTGGTGACGATGATGCCGACCGAAGCGGCGAACAGCAGGGTCTGTGACCGGGTGATGGTGCTGCCGTCGGTATGTCGCGGCCGTTCGACGAGCTCGGCCGTAGTGATCCTCACATTGTCTGTTCCGTTCATGGTGGCCTCGCTGTCCGCATGTTTCGCGAGGAGTTTATTCGTAGCAATCATAATGCTACAATTGAAATGACCTGATAATGATTATGCGAGTTGCGCATGAACATCCATGACCTTGAAGCTTTCGTCGCCGTCGTCGAAACCGGCTCGATCGTCGGTGCTTCGGCGAGGCTCAACCTCACCCAGCCCGGCGTAACGCGTCGCGTGCAGAATCTCGAGGAGCGGCTGGCGACGCCCTTGCTCGACCGCCAGTCGAAGCCGCTCAAACCCACCGCGTCCGGTCGCGAGGCCTATGAGCATGGCCGCCGCGTTCTGCGCTCGCTGGAAGACCTGAAGGCGGGCGTCTCGCCGGCGGGCGAGGTGCGTGGCGAGTTTCGCCTCGGCATCATGCCCTATCTCTCGACCAGCGCGCTGTCCGAGCCGCTCGACAGTCTTCGCGCGGCCTTCCCGCAACTTACGTTGAAGATCACCTCGAGCCTCTCGCCGCGCCTGGTGGAGCAGGTGCTGCACAGCGAGATCGACGCGGTGGCCGTCTGCCTCGCCGAGGGCGTCGCGCCGACGCCCGAACTCGTCGGCGACGATCTCGGCGTGCAGGCGGTGCTGCTGGTGGCCTCGCCAAGCCTCGGCGTGCCGAAGCCGGCCGAGCTCGATGATCTCGCGCGCTACCCTTGGGTGCTCAACGAAACCGGCTGCGGCTTCCGCGCCTTCATCCGCCACCGTTTCGAGGCGGCGCGGCTGCCCTTCCATGTCGGCGTCGAGGCGCAGGGCGCGGATCTGAGAATGTCGCTGGTCGCTCGTGGCCACGGCATTGGCGTCGTCACGCCCGGCGCGCTGTCGGGCAGCCAATGGCGCGACGCGGTCGAGGTGGTCGACTGCCCCGGCTTCAAGCCGCAGGTCCGCTGCTGGCTGCTCCACCGCCCGCCGGCCGGCAGGCTGGCGCGCCCGATCGCGGTCTTCCGCGACGCGCTGGCCGAGGCGCTGAAGGGTCCGATGCCGCTGATGTCGTAAAAGCCAGGCGCGTTATCTCCCCCCTGACCGTGGAAAAACCGATCTCAGCATCTTGGCAAACCCAAGTGTTAGAGATTGCCAGAGGGAGCGGGCCGCAACGTCCGTCGAGTTCGCTATTTCCGGGTCTTGCGATCGGGGCAGGGAGGCGAGCCACGAATCCCAAAACTGCTGCTGCATGGAGACGAACACGGGCATCACATCGTAACCTTTGTCAAATATATTGACTAAGTCGCTCTCCTTGGGACGCTCCCCCGCTTTCACTTTGCAGACCACCAATCCACGACTCATCCCTGTCACGGTGCCTTCAGGGAAAACATTCGCGCTCGCGCCATAACAAAAGGGCAGTATTCCATCCACTTCGAGCTGTTTGCGGATTTGGCATAGGGCTTCGAAATAATCGTCTTCCTCGGCAACGATGACTTTGTCGCGATAGCTGCAGGTGAGCCTGCACCGAGTCCCCACATTCTGCGGCGTGAACACCGCCTGCTCGTCACCTCCCGTGCCCCCTCCGATCAGGAACACGGTGTATTGTTCATCCATTGTCATCCCCCAATCCTGTGATCACACTAGTTGCAATGATTTATCAATGCAACTGAAAATTGCGTATGTGTTGACGCGAGTTGCTGCTTGCTGGCTCCTGCCTCGGCCTTGACCTAGCCCACACCCACGTTATCCTCGCGCAATGCCGAACGCCGCTCCCTCCGCCGCCGCGCCGCTCATCGTCATCGACCTGCAGACCGGCATGTTCGACGGTCGTTTCGACCCGCCGATCCATGACGCCGACGCCATCGCCGAGCGCTCGCGCACGCTGATCGACTGGGCGCGGCGCTCCGGCCGCAAGGTGGCGTTCATCCGCCATGACGGGCCGGAGGGCGATCCGCTCGCGCCGGGCGCCTCCGGCTGGCCGGTCTGGCCGCTGCTCGGCCAGGCGGCCGACGAGCCGACCTTCGGCAAGAAAATCGGCAACGCCTTCTCCAATCCCGAACTCGCCGAATGGGTGGCGGGGCAGGGCGCGAAGGATGTCGTGCTCATCGGCGCCCAGACCGATTTCTGCGTCGCCGCAACCGTCAAGGGCGCCTTGGCCGAGGGCTTGGCCGTCACCGTGGTCTCCGACGCGCATTCGACGCTGGATTCGCTCGAGGAGAAGGCGCCCGACATCATCGCCCGCCACAATGAGGCCTTTGCCGGCCAGGGCGCGCGCATGACGACGACGGCGGAGCTGGTTGCGGCTAATAACTAAGGCCGCGTTCCTTCGCGCCCCCCTCTGTCCTGCCGGACATCTCTCCCACAACAAGGGGGGAGATTGGCTGTCCTGGCGCCCTGTTTTGTTCTGCGGCGTCGGAAATTGGCGAAAGCCAAGGCGACGTCTGATCTCCCCCCCAAGTGGGGGAGATGTCCGGCAGGACAGAGAGGGGCGCTGTCCCGCCGACATTTGTCAGTGAAGCCTCGATCAGACGATCCAACCCAAGGAGCCTATCTTGCCCGCCCTCGCTCTTCCCGCCGAAGGAGGTTGCCGCTGCGGCCGCGTGCGCCTGAAAATTTCGGCAAAACCGCTGCTCACCATGGCCTGCCACTGCACCGGCTGCCAGCGTATGTCGTCCAGCGCCTATTCGCTGAGCGCGGCGATCCCCTCGGACGGTTTCGAGATGACGAAGGGCGAGCCGGTGATCGGCGACCTGCATGGCGCCTCAAAACACTATTTCTGCGGCTACTGCATGACCTGGATGTTCACGCGGCCGGAAGGGATCGACTGGTTCGTCAATCTGCGCCCGACCATGCTCGACGACCATGCCTGGTTCGCGCCCTTCATCGAGACCTGGACGGCCGAGAAACTGCCCTGGGCGGCGACACCGGCCGTGCACAGCTACGAAGCGCTGCCTGCCTTCGAGGAATATGAGGGGCTGGTCGCCGAATACGCCGGAGCGCAAAAGTAAAACGGCGACCCTGGGCAAGGTCGCCGTCGCATTCTGTTCATGGTCGACGCGTCCGTTGGGGGCGCATTGTTGGGGATGTGCTTGGGCGTCCGCGTCGACCACGGCGGCCTCATACCGCAGACTTCACCATGGCACATTTGCCGCTCGCTGAAACTTACGCGAAAGCGGTATATAACAGGCGTTGTACTTGGCTTCTTCCACAACGGGAGAAGGCAAGGGCGAAACACTTTCTATCCAATCCCGCATTGACCTTGGCCAGCCAAGCGACGACCACTGATGCGTTCACTTTCAATGGGATGCATCTTGAACCAGACTCATTTCCTCAACGCCAGGCTCGCCGACGGCACGGTCGTTGATCTCACTGTCGAGGGCGGCCGCTTCAGCGCTGTGGCGCCTGCGGCGAACACGACGCCGCCGACGGACGGCGCCGTCGACCTCGCCGGACAGCTCGTGCTGCCAGCCTTCGTCGAGGGCCACATCCATCTCGACACCTCCTTCTACGGCGACGCCTGGCGCCCGCACATTCCCTGCACCAACGGCTTCGACGTGCGCGAGCGCGTCGCTTTCCAGATGCGCAACCTCGAGCAGGCAACACCCATGGCGGAGCGCGCGAAGAACCAGCTCGAGCTTTGCGTCGGCCATGGCAGCCTCGCCATGCGCAGCCATGTCATGGTCGATGCCGCGGTCGGGCTGAAGCATGTCGAGACGATCCTCGCCGTGCGGGAGAAATATCGCGACCTGATCGACATCCAGCTTGTCGCCTTCCCGCAGAGCGGCATCCTGTCCTCGCCTGGCACGGCGGAACTGCTCGACGAGGCGCTCAAGCTCGGCTGCGACCTGATCGGCGGGCTTGATCCGGCGAGCTTCGACCGCGACGTGAAAGGGCACCTCGATGTGATGTTCGGCCTTGCCGAAAAACGCGGCGCCGGCATCGACATCCACCTGCATGACCGCGGCACGCTTGGCCTCTTCGAGATCGAGGAGATCGTCGCCCGTGCCACGGCGTCGGGCATGCAAGGCAAAGTCGCCGTCAGCCACGCCTATGCGCTGGGCGACATCTCCGCCGATGCGTTGGCCAGGGCTGGCGAGAGGATCGCCGCCGCCGGCGTCTCCATCATGACCAACGCGCCCGGCGACCATGCCTTTCCGCCGGTGGCCGCGCTTCGCAAGGCCGGCGTCACCGTGTTCGCCGGTTCCGACAACATCCGCGATTCCTGGTGGCCCTATGGTGATGGCGACATGCTGAACCGCGCCAATATGATCGGCTATCGCTCCGGCTTCTACGAGGATCGGGAGTTGGAAACAGCTTACGACGTTGTGAGCCATGCCGGCGCCAAGGCGCTGGGGCTGGAGGGCTACGGCATCGCCGTCGTCGCCAAAGCCGATTTTGTCGCGCTGAGGGCCGAGCATGTCCCGGAAGCGGTGGTGGCGGTGCCGAAGGATCGCACCGTCTATCGCGCGGGCAAGGAAGTGGCGCGGAATGGCAAGGTGACCGCGTAGCACAACCGGGCGTGCGCCCTGGGGCCGCATGCTCGATCCCCCGAATTAATTTGCACACATATGTTTCAGGCTGCTCCGGCTTCGTGAGGCATTTCACCGTTCGCGCGCAATCCACCGGTTACAGACGCATTGCAAAAGCGGCGCCGGGTGAAGAGGAGGCGCCGGTTTTGCGCCGCCTATTTATGGGAGCTTTCCATGTCCGGATTCGCGCCGCCTTCGCGCAGGCCAGCAAGCGCCGCCGCACGACGCGCGAGCTGAACGAGCTGCCGCCCGAGATCCGCAAGGATATCGGCTGGCCGCAGGCCGCGCAGGACGACGAGATTCGGTTGCCGTTCTGAGACGAGCGCCAAGGCGCCACGCAGTGCGCCGGCTTCTCGCGGCGCTTGTTGTCGACGGCGCCGGCTGGCCGCGTAAGGCGGTCCGTCCGGCGCCAGACGGGGGCGCCTTCAGCCTATATCTCCGCAACGACCGAGCCGGACACCGGATCCGTCACGCCGAGATCGCTGCCCAGGTCTTCGAGCATATCGCGGAACGTGTCGAGAATGCCGATCATCATCGGGCGCGCCGCGGCGAGGCTGTCCATGTCGTTCCATTCGCCGACCATGCAGAAGGTGCGCTCGCCGGTCTTGATCAGGGCGCCCTTGCGAAAGCCCTTGGCGTTCAGCGAGACCTTTTCGTGTGCTTCGACGAAGGCCTTCTCCTTGCCCGGCTTGGTGCGAAAACGGACTACGTTATAGGCGGTCATGGCGTCCTCCCTTCGATGCGACATCAGCCCGCCGGCTTGTAGGCGCCGGCGGCCTTGTTGGCTGCCGCAATCACCGCCTTCATGTCGAGCTCTTCGAGAACGACGAGATCGCTCACCGAGCCACTCGCGCGCACGGCAAGCGTCATCCCCATCCCGGCAATCTGGTCCGGCACCTCGCCATTGACGATGACGTCATAAAGGCCGCGCGTGAACATCAGGCTGTTCATCTTCCCGCCCACGCTTTCAAACAGCGCCGCGATTGCAACTTCCCGGTTCGATCCTTGCATGAGCCCCTTGGCGGCATGGGGTTCGTAACTCGCCAGTATGGTAACCTTCATGGGATCCTCCTCCAGATATCACTGCCTCGGCCACCCAATGATGAGGGCAGCACGGACGTGCCTGTTTCTCCTTACATTTGACTGGTCTGTGGACCGCCTGGGCAACACGGCCGACGGCGGCTCAACCGCAGCGAGGCTCCGGCTTGGAGTAATATGCACCTTTTCTAATATAACGGCAATCTGCCATCCGCCATCTGCCGGGAGCCGATGACCGAATTTTCCATTAGCATTTGCGGAAATCCGTGGGCCAAATGTCGCCTCGCCTATGCGCCATGACCGTTTTGTGTATTCACGCGGTCGATGTGGCCTGATAATAGGTCAACCAAGCTGACCTAAATAAGCACTTCGGGAGGTGCGCCTTGACCCTGATGAACCTTCTGGCCTCGCGCTCGTCGCGCATGAAAGCCTCGGAAATCCGCGAGCTGCTGAAGCTGCTCGACCAGCCCGACATCATCTCCTTCGCCGGCGGCATACCGGATCCGTCGCTGTTTCCCGCGCAGGCCATCGGCGACGCCTACCAGGCGGTGCTGGGCGGCAAGGAGGCGGGGACCGCGCTGCAATACCAGGTGAGCGAGGGCTATCTGCCGCTGCGCAAATGGCTGGCCGCCTATATGGGCAAGCTCGGCGTTCAATGCGACGAGGGCAACATCTTCATCACCTCCGGCTCGCAGCAGGCGCTCGACTATCTCGGCAAGCTGTTCCTGTCGCCGGGCGACACGGCCCTGGTCACCTGGCCGACCTATCTCGGCGCGCTGCAGGCCTTCAACGCCTACGAGCCGCGCTATGACCGGCTGAACACCGCCGGCGGCAACATGACGCCCGAGGCCTACCGCGCCGCCGCGGCGGTGAATGGCGGTAAGGTGAAATTCGCCTATCTGGTGCCGGATTTCGCCAACCCGACCGGCAACACGCTGGACGTCAAGCAGCGCGAGGCGGTGCTCGACCTCGCCGGCGAGCTCGACATCGCCGTCATCGAGGACGCCGCCTATCGCGCGTTGCGCTATGACGGCGTGGGCGTGCCGCCGATCCTGGCGCTCGACTGCGCCCGCTCCGGCGGCATCGATCATGCCCGCACGCTTTATTGCGGGTCCTTCTCGAAGATCCTGTCACCCGGCATGCGCGTCGGCTGGGTTTGCGCGCCGCGCCATGTCGTGGAGAAGCTGGTGCTGATGAAGCAGGCCTCCGACCTGCACAGCCCCTCGATCAACCAGATGGTCATGCATCGCGTCGCCGACACCATCTTCGACGCCCAGGTGGAAAAGCTGATCGACGCCTACCGCAAGCGGCGCGACGCGCTGCTCGGCGCGCTCGAGGCCAACATGCCCGACGGCATTGCCTGGAGCCGCCCGGAAGGCGGCATGTTCGTCTGGCTGACGCTGCCGGAAGGCGCCGACGCCACCGAGCTTCTGGCGCGTTCGGTCAAGGAGGCGCGCGTCGCTTTCGTGCCCGGCAACGCCTTCTATGCCGACGGCACCGGCCGCAACACGCTGCGCATGTCGTTCACCCTTGCCGACGACCGCGCGGTGAACGAAGGCGTGCCGCGGCTGGCGAAGCTGCTGCGGGGTTAGGCCTTCTATCACCGCCGCCT
>NZ_RZSB01000203.1:0-8609 GCF_004023285.1 Mesorhizobium sp. M2A.F.Ca.ET.067.02.1.1 | reverse complement strand
AGCAGGTGCTTGCCGCCGCAGGCCTGCCGGTGATGGAATCGGCCACCCATATCGTGCCGGTGCTGGTCGGCGATCCCGAGCTTTGCAAGATGGCGAGCGACCGGCTGCTTGGCGTGCACGGCATCTATATCCAGCCGATCAACTATCCGACGGTGCCGCGCGGCACCGAGCGGCTGCGCATCACGCCGACGCCGTTTCATTCGGACGCGCTTATTGCCGAACTGCAGGACGCGCTGGTCGAGACCTGGGATGCGCTCGGCATCCCCTATGCCGGCTCAGGCCGCCCCGCCGTCGCCAAGACCGATCGGATCATCCCGCTGCTGGTACCGAAGTCAGGCGGCTGACTTGCAACTGTCGGGCGCTGACCGCGGCTCCGCCTAAAGCTATTTCTCGTTCTACAACGCTGCGGCGCTCCTAGGCCCGCGAACGGAGCGGTGCAGACTTCCCGCCCGATTGCGACCTCACACTGTCTTCATCCATTTCGCCAGGCGATGCGCCGCTTCATCGAGGTGATCGAGGCGGCGGTGGAAGCATAGTCGGAGGAAGGCCTCGCCGCCGGGACCGAAGGCGGTGCCGGGCGCCAGGCCGACATTGGCATTGTCGACGATGTCGAAGGCCGCTTTTCGGGAATCGGTGAGGCCGTCGACCCTGAAGAACAGGTAGAAGGCGCCTTGCGGCACGGTGAAACGCGCCTTGCCGGTTTCGCCGAGAATGCCGCAGACGAGGTCGCGCGCGGCATGCGCGCGCTCCACCTGTTCCGCTATGAAGCCGTCACCCTCGTCGAGGGCGGCGACAGCGCCGCGCTGCATGAACTGGGCGACGCCCGAGGTCGAGTACTGGATCAGGTTCTCGAACACCTGCTGCAAGGCGGGATGGGTCTTGATCCAGCCGACACGCCAGCCGGTCATTGCCCAGTTCTTGGAAAAACTGTTGACGAACAGGATGCGGTCCTCGGGCGTGGCGACATCGAGAAAGGACGGCGCGCGGCCATGGCCGTAGTGGAACAGCGAATAGATCTCGTCGGCGATGATCCAAAGGCCCTTTGCCCGGGCAAGATCCAGGATCGCCTGGAGCGTTTCCCTGTCGGCGGTCCAGCCTGTCGGGTTGGAGGGCGTGTTGATGAACAACAGCTTGGTGCGCGGCGTGATTGCCGAGGCGATCTTGTCGACGTCGCAGGACCAGCCATTGCCGGACTGGTCGAGCGTGACCGGCACCGGCACGGCGCCCGCCACGCCGGCGGCCGCGGCGAAATTCGGCCAGGCGGGAGAGAGGTAGATCACCTCGTCGCCGCTGCCGGCGATGGCGTCGATGGCCAGCTGGATGGCATGCATGCCAGAGGCGGTGACGATGAACTCCTCCTCGGCGAAGGTCTTGCCGAAATGCCTGGCGTAGTAGCGCGCGAGCGCCTGCCGGAGCTCGGGAATGCCCTTCTGCCAGGTGTAGAAGGTCTCGCCATCAGCGAGCCCGCGTGCGGCGGCATCGCTGATGAAGGAAGGCGTCGGAAGATCGCCCTCGCCGGCCCAGAGCGGGATCAGCCCTTCGCGCAGGCGACCATGGTTGATGACGGCGACAATGCCGCTTTCGGGCGCGGCGCGGGCTTCGGCGCGCAAGGTGTCGATAAGGCTCATGGGCAAAATCCGTGTTCGTGTCGTCAGCGCTCTTACCAGATCGCCAAACGGAAAACCCCGGCCGCCTGGGGCCGGGGTTTTGGTCCAGAGCGCCCGCTCTGCGTTACTTCTTGGCGAGCAGGTCGCGGATTTCGGTCAGGAGTTGCACGTCGGCCGGCGGCGGAGCCGCGGCGGGAGCCGGCTTCTCGCGCTCCAGCCGCTTGCGCAGATTGTTCACCGCCTTGACCATCAGGAAAATGATGAAGGCAAGGATCAGGAAGTTCAGCACGACGGTCATGAAGCTGCCATAGGCGAACACCGCGCCCTCCTTCTTGGCATCAGCCAGCGTTGCCGAATGGACGTTGGAGGACAGCCCGAAGAAGTAATTGTTGAAGTCCAGCCCGCCGAAGATCGCGCCGACGATCGGCATGATGATGTCGTTGACCAAGGAATCGACGATCTTGCCGAAGGCGGCGCCGATGATGACGCCGACGGCCAGGTCCATCACATTGCCCTTGGAAATGAACTCCTGGAATTCTTTCAGCATTCGACCCTCCTTGCCGTGGCGGGCCGCACTGCCGCCTCACCAGTTGTCCTTGGGCGCCGACCCGAGCCCACAATAACAAAAACCCCCGGTTGCAAAACCGGAAAAACAATGAAGGCACCGGTTTGTGTCACGCATCGTCCATCAGCCGCATATGCGCCGAAAGCCGCGATGGACTTGGGCCCCGAGCTGTGGTTGCGTCGGGGTGGTCGAGCGTTTCATCGAGATGCCCGGCCGCTTTGGGTATTTGTTCAGACGCAATTCCGGACGGCAAATCGCCTGGTATTTTTCCGGAATGGTTGGGCAGGCCGGATGGGAGACCGGCCAGGGAGGAAGCACGGGCCGTGCAAGGCTGGTTCGTCGTCATCATCGCGATCGCCTATGTGACGCTGCTTTTCGCCATTGCCAGCGTCGGCGACCGGCGCGCGGCCGCCGCGGGGCTCGGCCGGGCGCGGCCGTTCATCTATGCGCTAAGCCTGGCCATCTACTGCACCTCCTGGACCTTCTTCGGCTCGGTCGGCCTTTCCTCCGAGCGCGGCCTCGAATTCCTCGGCATCTATACCGGCCCGGTGCTGGTCTTCGTGTTCGGCTTCCCGCTGCTCAACCGCCTGGTCCGGCTGGCGAAAAGCGAGAAGATCACCTCGATCGCCGACTTCCTCGGCGCCCGCTACGGCAAGAGCTTCACCGTCGCGGCGATCGCGACCTTGATCGCCACGATCGGCGCGGTGCCCTATATCGCGCTGCAGCTCAAGGCGATCTCGGGCTCGGTCAGCCTGATGATCGAGCACTATACCGGCTCGCCGCCCTCTTTCGATCCGTTCGTCAGCGATATCTCGCTGGTGGTGGCGATGCTTTTGGCGCTGTTCGCGGTCCTGTTCGGCACCCGCCACGCCGATGCCACGGAACATCAGGACGGGCTGGTTCTGGCCGTTGCGGTCGAGACCGTGGTGAAGCTCGCCGCATTCATAGCCATCGGCCTGATGGTCACGTTCCTGATCTTCGGCGGCCCCGGCGACATGTTCGCCAGGCTCGCCGGGAACGGCCAGGTACGCCAGGCGATGAGCTACAACACCTCGCTGGCCACCTGGCTGGTGCTGACGGGCTTGAGCGGCTTTGCCATCCTGATGCTGCCGCGGCAATTCTATGTCACCATTGTCGAGAACCGCAGCGAGGCGGAGCTGCGCACGGCGACTTGGCTGTTCCCGCTCTATCTCGTGGCGATCAATCTCTTCGTGCTGCCGATCGCCTTTGCCGGTCTGTCGCTGGTCGGCGCCAAGACCAGCAGCGACCTTTATGTGCTGTCGCTGCCTCTGCTCGGCGGCCATGACGTGCTCGCCATGGCCGCCTTCGTCGGCGGCCTGTCGGCGGCGACCGCCATGGTGATCGTCGAGAGCGTCGCGCTGTCGATCATGATCTCCAACGATCTCATCATCCCGCTGTTCGTGCGCCGCGTGATCAAGACCAGCGCCTCGGAGAATGAGGATTGGTCGACACTCATCCTCAACGTACGCCGCGCGTCCATCTTCATCCTGCTGTTCATCGCCTTCCTCTACTACCGCGAGAGCACCAACAGCGCGCGGCTGTCCTCGATCGGGCTGATGTCTTTCGCGGCGATCGCGCAATTCGCGCCGTCGCTGATCGGCGGCCTGATCTGGCGCCGCGCTAACGGCCGGGGCGCCGCGCTCGGCATGGTCGCGGGCATCGCTGTCTGGGGTTACACGCTTCTTCTGCCTTCGCTCGCCGGCCCGGGTTCCGACATCGTCGTCCACGGGCTGTTCGGCTTCGAGGCGCTGAGGCCACAGGCGCTGTTCGGCACCGTCGGCGAGCCGCTGAACCACGGCGTGATGTGGAGCCTCTCGGTCAACGCCCTGTTCTTCGTGCTGGGGTCGCTGTCGCGCGCGTCGGTGCCGCTGGAGCGTATCCAGGCGGCGATCTTCGTGCCGCGCGAGGCGGGCCCGATGCCAAGCCTCAGGCGCTTCCGCACCGCCGTCACCGTCAATGATCTCAAGGACACGATCTCGCGCTATCTCGGCGTCGAGCGCACGGAGCGTTCCTTCCAGTCCTTCGAGAAGAGCGCAAGCGTCTCGCTCCACGGCAAGGAGCAAGCGAGCATGGATGTCATCCGCTTCTCGGAGCAATTGCTGGCAAGCGCCGTCGGCTCGTCCTCGGCGCGGCTGATCCTGTCGCTGCTCTTTCGCCGCAACGACCACGATTCCAAGGATGCCTTCAAGCTGCTCGACGACGCCACCGAGGCGCTGCAGCACAATCGCGACCTGCTCCAGATCGCCCTGGATCAGATGGAGCAAGGCATCACCGTCTTCGACCGCGATTTCCGGCTGATCTGCTGGAACCGGCAATACCGGCAGCTGTTCGACCTGCCGGACGAGATGGGCCAGGTCGGCGTGTCGCTCGACCGGATCCTGCGCCATCTTGCCGAACGCGGCGATATCCCGGCTGACCAGCGCGTGACGATGCTCAACCGGCTGACCAGCTTCGCCGGGCCATGGCAGATGGAGCTGAAGACCAGCGGACGCATTCTGGAGCTGCGCTCCAACCCGATGCCCGACGGCGGCATCGTCGCCACCTATGCCGACATCTCCGGCCGCGTCGAGCAGGACCTGGCGCTGAAACGGGCCAATGAATCGCTGGAACAGCGGGTCAAGACCCGCACCGTCGAGCTCACCCGGGTCAACGAGGAGCTGGCGCAGGCGCAGATGCTGGCCGAGGAGGCCAATCTCGGCAAGACGCGCTTCCTCGCCGCCGCCGGGCACGACATCCTGCAGCCGCTCAACGCGGCGCGTCTCTATTGCTCGTCGCTGATCGAGAAGGCCGGCAAGGGGCCGGCCGGCAAGGCGGCCATCAACATCGAATCCTCGCTGGAATCGGTCGAAACCATCCTCGGCGCGGTGCTCGACATCTCGCGGCTCGATGCCGGCGCCATGAAGCCCGAGGACACCGCCTTCAGCCTCGGCGGGCTGCTCGGGCAGATCGGCAATGACTTCCGCCCTTTGGCCGCCGAAAAGAAGCTCGAGCTCAAGATCATGCCGTCCTCGCTCGGCGTCATGACCGATCGCAACCTTTTGCGCCGGCTGATCCAGAACCTGGTCTCGAACGCCATCAAATACACGCGCAAGGGCCGCATCCTGGTTGGGGTGCGGCGACGCGGCGAACTGGCCGAAATCCAGGTGATCGACACCGGCATTGGCATCGCCGGCGACAAGCTCAACACCGTCTTCCACGAGTTCACACGCCTCGACGAGGGCGTACGCGAGGCAGAAGGCCTTGGCCTGGGGCTCTCCATCGTCGACCGCATCGCGCGGGTGCTGCGACTCGAAATCCGCATTTTCTCCAACCCCGGCAAGGGCACGCGCTTTTCCGTCATCCTGCCGGTCGCGGAGGTCGCGGCGCCGCCGCGCGAAATCGGCAAAGCCCCGGCCCGCTCTGCGTCGACGCTTGCCGGGCTCAATGTGCTCTGCATCGACAATGATGCGCGCATCCTCGACGGCATGCGGCTGCTGCTCGAAGGCTGGGGCTGCCATGTCGAGACGGCTTCGGGATCGGGAGAGCTCATGAGACCCGGCGCGGTGAGGCCGGACGTCGTGCTTGCTGACTATCATCTCGATGGCGGCACTGGGCTCGACGCGATCGCCAGGTTGCGCGCCGCCTACGGCCAGGACCTGCCCTGCGTGCTGGTCACCGCCGACCGCTCCAGCGAGGTGCGCGCCGCCGCAAGCCAGCTCGACATTCCGGCCGTCAACAAGCCGGTGAAGCCCGCCGTGCTGCGCTCGATGATGGCGCGGGTCAGGCCGCTGGCGCCGGCGGCGGAGTAGAGGCAGAAGTAGCTAACTTACCGGCTGCAGCGGGTCATTGCCGATCTTGGAGAGCTGGATGACCGCCTGGGTACGGCTGTCGACGCCGAGCTTTTGCAATATGGCCGAGACATGCGCCTTGATGGTCGCCTCGGAAACGCCGAGCTCATAGGCGATCTGCTTGTTGAGCAGGCCCTCCGCCAGCATGCCGAGCACGCGCGTCTGCTGCGGCGTCAGCGCTTGCAGGCGCTTGATCAGATCGGAGATTTCCGGGTCGCGCTCGACACCGAGCTCGATACCGGCGGGTGCCGCGATGTCGCCGGCGAGGACGGCCTGCACCGCGGCGCGGATTTCTTCCATGCTGGCCGATTTGGAGATGAAGCCGGAAGCGCCGAGATCGAGGGCGCGGCGGATGGTGACGGGATCGTCATGCGCCGACACCACGACCAGCGGCACCGCCGGATGGATGCCGCGTAGCGCAATCAGGCCGGAGAGGCCGCTGGCGCCCGGCATCGACAGATCGAGCAGCACCATGTCGATATCCTCATTGGCCAGCACCAGAGCCTTGGCGCTCTCGAAATCCCCGGCCTCGTGAATGGCGGCAACGTCGCCGACGCCGGCCAGCGCCTCCTTCAGCGCGCCGCGAAAAAGCGGGTGATCGTCGGCAATGACGAAAGTGTGGCCCGACGGCAAATATTCCTCCCCCGATCCCATCATCATTTTCGTGCTTCTTGCGGGGATCAGAATGATTATGCGGCGGCGCGGCGCTTTTTCAAGCGGCAAAGGCCGCGCGCGGGGTTTTCCCCAGGGGCGGCCCGGTCGCGCCGGCTCAGGTCTTCTGCTGATTCAGCTTGCCGCCGCCGTCGCCGTCTTCCTTGTCCATGTCCTTGACGATGTCCTTGAAGGTGCGGAAGAAGCGTTCCATGTAGCCCATGGCCCTGTTGAAATCCTCTTCGCTCGGCAGTTGCGATTCCAGCCGGGCGGAGAGCGAATTCTCGAGCTTGGCGACCCGCGCATCGAGGGCCTTGACCGAATTGTCCAGCCGGTCGATCTCGTCCTGGTAGGCGGCGCGCTCGTCCGCCGCCATCTTGCAGACGAGCTGGCCGGTGCGCTCCTCGCACATCGACATGGCGCCGGTCCTTGTATCCATGCGGACATAGCCGTTGGCCGACTTCTCCAAACGGTAGTGGTCGGTCTCCTCGGAATAGGCGGAAGCGGCAACCAACGAGCAAAGCGCCGCGGGGATCAGGATGTGCTGCAGACGCATATCGTCCTCCATGAGCCAGTGAAGGCCGGCTATCACAGGTTTGCGCCGGAAATGGGGAAGAGTCGAGCTTCAAGCCTTCCCCGCACCTTCGGTTCAGACTATAGCGCGAGAATGTCTCAGATTATCTACAAGATCGCCCCCGAGGCGCTTTGGTGCGAGGCCGAAAAGAACGGGCGCTTCACCGGCGCGCCGATCGACATCGCCGACGGCTTCATCCATTTCTCCACCGCCGCGCAAGTGCGCGAGACAGCGGCCAAGCATTTCGCCGGCCAGACGGGCCTGCTGCTGGTCGCCATCGACGGGGAGAAGCTGGGGAACGCGCTGAAATACGAGGTATCGCGCGGCGGCGCGCTGTTCCCGCATCTCTACGCCCCGCTCGACCTCGATGCCGTCCTTTGGGTCAAGCCGCTGCCGCCCGGCGCCGGCGGCCACGACTTCCCGGCGCTGGAGGACGAATGAGCGTGCTCGACCGGATCGGCCAGAAGCTGCTTTTCTCCTTCGATCCGGAAACCGCGCATGGTCTGTCGATCGCGGCGCTGCGCTGCGGGCTTCCGGTTGGCGCGACCGCGCCGCGCGACGCGCGGCTCAGGATCAGGCTTTGTGGCCTCGACTTCCCGAACCCGCTCGGCATGGCCGCCGGCTACGACAAGAACGCCGAAGTGCCGGACGCGCTGCTTGGGCTTGGCTTCGGCTTCGCCGAGGTCGGCACCATCACCCCGCTGCCGCAACCCGGCAATCCGAAGCCGCGCATCTTCCGGCTGACGGCGGATGAAGCGGTGATCAACCGGCTGGGCTTCAACAATGAAGGTCATGCGGCGGCGGAAAAGCGGCTTGCCGCGCGCAAGGGGCTGCCAGGCGTCGTCGGCGTCAACATCGGCGCCAACAAGGACAGCGCCGACCGCATCGCCGATTACGAGCGCGGCGTTGCTCGCTTCGCGGCCTATGCGAGCTATCTGACGGTCAACATCTCCTCGCCCAACACGCCGGGCCTGCGCAACATGCAGGCGCGCGAGCAGCTTGGCGAGCTCTTGTCGCGGGTGATGGCCGCGCGTGCCGCGGCCGCTGCGCAGCCGCCGGTCTTCCTCAAGATCGCGCCGGATCTCGTCGAAGCGGAGCTGGAAGACATTGCCGCCGAGGTCGCCGAGAAGAAGATCGACGGCGTCATCGTCTCCAACACGACGCTGGCGCGGAGCGGATTGCGGAGCGGCGGCGTGGCGAATGAAACCGGCGGCCTCTCGGGAAAACCATTGTTCGAGCGTTCGACCGCGGTTCTGGCTCGCATGCGCAAACTGCTTGGACCGCAGATGACGATCATCGGTGTCGGTGGCGTCGACTCCGCCGAGGCCGCATTGGAAAAGATCCGCGCCGGCGCCGACCTCGTC
>NZ_RZSB01000202.1:0-8609 GCF_004023285.1 Mesorhizobium sp. M2A.F.Ca.ET.067.02.1.1 | reverse complement strand
CCGTCCATATGCATGGCGCCGGCGAGCGGCCGGCGCACGCCGAAAAGCGTTTCGGCAAGCGCCGTCTTGCCGACGCCGACGAGGCCGGTGATCGCCACCACCTCGCCGGCGCCGAGCGTCATCGAGATCGGTTTCGCGCCATGCGCGATCCGCAGGCCTTCTGCAGTGAAGACCGCGCTGACGGAACTTCTGGCAACGACCCTGTCGAGACGGATCTTGCGGCCGAGCATGGCGTTGACGGCGCCCTCGTAATCGAGCGGTTTTTGATCGAAGACGCCGGAGACGACACCGTCGCGCATCGACATGATGCGGTCGGCGAGCCGCCGGATGTCGGACATGCGGTGCGAGATATAAAGGATGGCAACGCCATGACCGCGCAGCCGGTCGATCAGCGAAAACAGCCGGTCGGCCTCGGCGCTCGACAGCGAGGAGGTCGGCTCGTCGAGGATCAGCACTTTGGGCTGGTGCGCCATGGCGCGAGCGATGGCCACCATCTGCCGGTCGGCCAGAGACAGATCGCTGACGCGCGCCTTGAGGTCGATTGCGAGCCCCATGCGGTCGGCGACGGCCTTGGCTTCGGCACGGACATTGGCGGGCTTGAACAGCATCGACGCGCCTTTGCCGCTCAGCCGATCGAGCGTCAGGTTGGTGGCGACATCGAGGTCGGCGACCACGCCGTCATTGATGTTCTGGTGCACGGTGACGACGCCGGCGCGAATGGCTTCGGCGGGGGTTTGCGGGTCGAATGCGTTGCCGGCCAGCCGCATCGTGCCGGCACCGCGCGCATAGACGCCGCTGATGATCTTGACCAGGGTCGACTTGCCGGCGCCGTTGGCGCCCATCAGCACAGTGACCTCGCCCGCATGCAGTTCGAGCGAGATGCCGCCAAGCACCTCGTTTTGGCCGAAGGATTTCCTTAAGCCCTCCACATGGAACACGGCATCTGCGCCCATTCCTTCCTCCCTGGTTCCTGACGCTATGGGCTCATTCGTCAATTGTCAACACGATTGACATTTGCCAGAGCGCTTCCTAGCTTGGCCCCGCCGCCGTGGCTCCGCTATCGTCGGACACCACGAGCAGGAGGGGAGAGAATGACCGGGAAGTTCGAAGCATTGTCGGTGGAGACGTTGCCGAAGCGCCTTGGCGAGACCGCGGCGCTGACCGAGCGCATCGGCAAGGACGCCAGCCACTGGAAAGTACGCGAGGTCGGTGACGGCAATCTGAACCTCGTCTTCATCGTCGAGGGCGACCAAGGTGCGGCGGTGGTGAAGCAGGCGCTGCCCTATGTGCGGCTGGTTGGCGATAGCTGGCCACTACCCTTGAAGCGCTCCTTCTTCGAATATCATGCGCTGACCAGGCAGGAGCGCCGGGCGCCCGGCTCGGTGCCGGCGATCTACCATTTTGACGAGACCCAGGCGCTGATCGTCATGGAATATATGGCGCCGCCGCATGTCATCCTCAGGCGCGCGCTGATCGACGGCCGCGAACTGCCGAACATCGCGCGCGACATCGGCCTGTTCATGGCCCGCACGCTGTTCCGCGGCTCGGATCTGTCGATGGTGACGAAGGAGCGCAAGGCCGATCTGGCGCTGTTCGCCGACAATGTCGAGCTCTGCGACATCACCGAGAATCTGGTGTTCTCCGATCCCTATTTCGATGCCAGGATGAACCGGCATACCTCGCCGCAGCTCGACGGCCTGGTTGCCGAATTGCGCGCCGACCGCGACCTCAAGGTCGAGGCACAGCGGCTGAAGCATCTGTTCGCCGCCAATGCCGAGACGCTGCTGCATGGCGACCTGCATTCCGGCTCGATCATGGTCACCGACACCGAGACCCGGATGATCGATCCGGAATTCGCCTTCTACGGCCCGATCGCCTTCGATGTCGGCATGCTGCTCGCCAATTTCTGGATGGCCTTCTTCTCGCAGCGCGGCCATGAGGAGAAAGGCAGCAGGGACTCGATGCGCGCCTATCTGCTCGGCGTCACGGCCGAGACATGGGCAACCTTCCGCGCCGAGTTCTCGCATCTGTGGCGCACCGAACGCACCGGCATGCTCTACCAGAAAAGCCTGTTCGAGGATCAGGGCGACAGGCTGGGTTCCGAACAGGCGCTCGACCACATACTGCATTCCATCTGGACCGACCTGCTCGGCTTTGCCGGCATCGAGGTGCACCGGCGCATCCTTGGGCTGGCCCACAATGCCGATTTCGAGACCATTGCCGATCAAGACCTGCGCGCCAGATGTGAGGCCAAGGCTTTGCGCTTCGGCCGCCACATCGCCGTCAACCGGCGCCGGATCCACAGTATCGACGAGGTCAACAATCTGGCCGCGCTGATCGAACAGGAGAACTGAATTTGAACGTCGGCGAACGCCACTACCGCACCATCTGGCTCAGCGACGACAAGCGCTCGGTCGAGATCATCGACCAGCGCTGGCTGCCGCATGAGTTCCGCATCGAGACGATCGGAACCGTCGCCGGCATCGCCACCGCCATCCGCGACATGTGGGTGCGCGGCGCGCCGCTGATCGGCGTCACCGCCGCCTATGGCGTCGCCATCCAGATGAAGGACGATCCGTCGGACGAAGCGCTCGATACGGTGTGGGAAACGCTCAACAAGACGCGGCCGACGGCGATCAACCTGCGCTGGGCGCTGGACGAGATGCGCCGGCACCTCAAGCACCTCGCGCCAGGGGAGCGTGCCGAAGCGGCCTACAAGCGGGCCGCCGAGATCGCCGACGAGGATGTGGGCTTAAACCGCGCCATTGGCGAGAACGGGCTTGCCATCATCAAGGAGATCGCGGCGAAGAAGAAGCCGGGCGAGACCGTCAACATCCTCACCCACTGCAATGCCGGCTGGCTGGCGACGGTCGACTACGGCACGGCCACCGCGCCGATCTATCTGGCGACCGAGGCCGGCATTCCTGTCCATGTCTATGTCGACGAGACCAGGCCGCGCAACCAAGGCGCCCAGCTGACCGCCTGGGAGATGGCCGGCCACGGCGTGCCGCATACGCTGATCGTCGACAATGCCGGCGGCCATCTGATGCAGCATGGCGACATCGACATGGTGATCGTCGGCACCGACCGCACCACCGCCAATGGCGACGTCTGCAACAAGATCGGCACCTATCTCAAGGCGCTGGCCGCGGCCGACAATGAGGTGCCCTTCTACGTCGCGCTCCCCTCGCCCACCATCGACTGGACGGTGGCCGACGGGCTGAAGGAAATCCCCATCGAGGAACGCTCCGGCGACGAGGTTTCGCTGGTGTGGGGCAAGACGGCTGACGGCAAGGTCGCGCAGGTGCGCGTGTCGCCGGATGCGACGCCGGCGGCCAACCCGGCGTTCGATGTGACGCCGGCGCGGCTGGTGACGGGTCTCATCACCGAGCGCGGCGTGGCGAAAGCTTCGCGCGAGGGGCTGAAGGCGATGTTTCCCGAACGGGGTTAGCTAATCTCCCCCTTGTGGGGGAGATGTCCGGCAGGACAGAGGGGGGCGCTGTCCCGCCAGCATGTCGGAATCGCCTTTGATCTTACCCAAACGAATTATCGTCTAGCGCCTGCGTGAAGAAAACGATACGCCGCGATCCTTCGCGCCCCCCTCTGCCCTGCCGGGCATCTCCCCCACTAGGGGGGAGATTGGCTAGTCGCCAATTGACAGCGCCTGCCTCCCCCTCCATACCTCCGTCGTTAATGTTCTCAGGGCGGGGTGAAAGTCCCCACCGGCGGTAAGGGTCTCGACCCAAGCCCGCGAGCGCCTTCCGGTCCACGCATTAATGCGTGGATTCTTAAGTGCTAGAGCGTCCTTTACGCGTCCAAAAGGACGCGTGGCGCTCTAGTGGAAGGGTCAGCAGATCCGGTGCGATTCCGGAGCCGACGGTTACAGTCCGGATGGAAGAGAACGGCCGCAGGAGACGGTCCGCTCGCGCGGGCCGTGTTTTTGCGTCGTGCGTCCTGATTCTGGTTCGAAACGGAAGGAAGGACCCATGAATCAGCATTTCCCTAAAGACCAAACTACCCTTCGCGTCGCCGTCATTCGCGCGCGCTGGCATGCCGATATCGTCGACCAATGCGCAGCGGCGTTCGAGGCCGAGCTTGCAGCGCTCGGCGGCTTTGCCGTCGAGGTCTTCGACGTGCCCGGAGCCTATGAAATTCCGCTGCACGCCAAGACGCTTGCCGAGACCGGCCGCTATGCCGCGATCCTCGGCGCCGCCTTCGTCGTCAATGGCGGCATCTACCGGCATGGCTTCGTGGCGAGCGCCGTCATTGACGGGATGATGAATGTGCAGCTTGCGACCGGCGTGCCGGTGCTGTCGGCGGTGCTGACGCCGCACAACTACCATGACAGCGCCGAGCATCACCGCTTCTTCCACGAGCATTTCACCGTGAAGGGCAAGGAGGCGGCGAAGGCCTGCGTCGAGATCCTCGCCGCGCGTGCCAGAATCGCGGCCTGAACCGCTTCGCGAGCAGCGCGTCGGAACTAAACCGATTTGGATTTCAGGACCGCGACCTGAGTGGGTTGCGGTCCGTCGGAAATCCGGCCAGAAGCAGTTGGGCCGGGTTTCGGCCCAACCTGCTAAATCGCGCTTTCAACAGATACGGGAGACTATTCGTTGGCTCGCATCACACTGAGACAATTGCTCGACCATGCCGCCGAACATGGCTATGGCGTGCCTGCCTTCAACATGAACAACATGGAACAAGGCCTCGCCATCATGGAGGCGGCCGAGGAGACCAAGTCGCCAGTCATCCTGCAGGCCAGCCGCGGCGCGCGCGCCTACGCCAATGACGTGGTGCTGGCCAAGCTGATCGACGCGCTGGTCGAGATCCATCCCGATATCCCGGTCTGCATGCATCTCGACCACGGCAACAACGAAGCGACCTGCGTCACCGCGATCCAGTACGGCTTCACCTCGGTGATGATGGACGGCTCGCTGAAGGAGGACGGCAAGTCTCCGGCCGACTACGCCTATAATTCCGGCATCACCCGCCGCGTCGTCGACATGGCGCATTGGGGCGGCGTGTCGGTGGAGGGCGAGATCGGCGTGCTCGGCTCGCTGGAGAGCGGCGGCGGCGAGCAGGAGGACGGGCATGGCGTCGAAGGCGCGATCAGCCACGACCAGCTCTTGACCGACCCGGTGCAGGCCGAGCAGTTCGTGCGGGATACGCATGTCGATGCGCTGGCGGTGGCCATGGGCACCAGCCACGGCGCCTATAAATTCTCGCGCAAGCCGGACGGCGCGGTGCTGGCGATGAATGTGATCGAGGAGATCCATCGCCGTCTGCCCAACATGCATCTGGTGATGCATGGCTCCTCGTCGGTGCCGGAAGAGCTGCAGGAGATCATCAACAAATATGGCGGCCAGATGAAGCCGACCTGGGGCGTGCCGGTGGAGGAGATCCAGCGCGGCATCAAGCATGGCGTGCGCAAGATCAACATCGACACCGACAACCGCATGGCGCTGACCGGCGCGATCCGCAAGGTGCTGACCGAGAACCCGTCGGAGTTCGACCCGCGCAAATATCTGACGCCGGCGATGGCTGCGATGAAGAAGCTCTGCAAGGAGCGCTTCGAGCAGTTCGGCACCGCCGGCAACGCGCCGAAGATCAAGCCGATTCCGCTGGCGGAGATGGCCAAGCGCTACAAGTCGGGCAGCCTCGACCCGAAATTCGGCTAAGCAGCATCCGCATAACCTGTCATGATCAGGTCGCGGAAAAGGTCATAGCGAACGCCGCCGAGCGCTATTCGGCGGCGTTCGGCGTCTCCGCGTCGGCACGGACGAGCTTGATGTCCGCGCCCGCCGTCCAGGCGCCGATATCCTCGCGACGCAGCGCCGCCGCCATCATGTCGGGGAAATGGTCGGGCGTACAGGCGAAGACCGGGATGCCGATCGCGGCGACCGACCCGGCCATCGACGGATCGTAGCCGGGACGGCCCTGATCGGTGAGCGCCAAGAGCACGACGACGTTGACGCCCGACCGGACAAGTGCTGCCAGCCTTTGCAGGAGCTCCTTGCCGTTGCCGCCCTCGTAGAGATCGGTGATCAGGACGAAATGCGCCTTGGTCGGCCGTTCGATGCGCTCGGCGCAATAGGCGACCGCCTGGTTGATGTCGGTGCCGCCGCCGAGCTGGACGCCGAACAGCACCTCGACCGGATCGCTGAGTTCTTCGGTCAGATCGACGATCGCCGTGTCGAAGCAGACGAGTTTCGTCCGCACCACCGGCAGCGAGGCCATCACGGCGGCGAAGATCGAGGCATAGATGACCGAGCTTGCCATCGAGCCGGACTGGTCGACGCAGAGCGTCACCTCGTCGAGGTCGACCAATCGGCGCTGACGACGCATGAAGCCGACCAGCTTTTCCGGAACCACGGTCTTATGGTCCGGCTGGTAGTGGCGAAGGTTCGCCGTGATCGTGCGCGGCCAGTCGATATCGCGCTGGCGCGGCCGGTTGGTGCGCCGCGACTTATCGAGCGCGCCGCGGATCGCCTCCGCGGTCTTCTGCTCCAGGCGCTGCATCAGCTTGGCGACGATGTCGGAAATGATCGACCTGGCGATGTCCTTGGTCTTGTCCGGCATCGCCGAGCGCAGCGAGACGAGGTCGGCGACGAGATTGACGTCGGCCTCGATCGCCTTGAGGAACTCGGGCTCCATCAGCATCTGCTTCAGGTTCAGCCGCTCGAAGGCGTCCTTCTGCACGACCTGGACGACCTGCTCGGGGAAGAAGGAGCGGATGTCGCCCATCCATTGCGCGACGCGGGGTGCCGAGCGGCCGAGCCCGCCACGCCGCTTGCACGGATCGCCGGCGGTGTCGCCGCTGCCGTCGCCATAAAGCGCATCGAGCGCCGCCGACAGTTTTCGGTCCTCGGCCGACAGCGCCGACGATGTCTCGTCGTCGGCCCCGATCGCCAGCCGCCAGCGACGCTCGCGATTGTCCGTTGCCGCTTCGAGATCCCGCCCGGTCGTTTCGTCAGCCATGGTTGACCTCCCCTGCCAGCAGCTTTGCGAGAAGGCCAAAATGCCTCCGCCATGCCGCGCCACCATCCGGCGCCGGAATTAGCCCGGCAGGCAGGCTCGCTCTCTTGCCAAGCACGGCCTCGATGAGGCGGCGACGCTCCATGCTGTCGAGGTTCGAGAAGACGCGGCGCAGCAGCGGCAGATGCGCGACGAAGGCCTCCTCGTCGAGCGAGGCCAGCCAGGCATCGACAGCGCCGCGCAGGCCCTCGTCATAGATCAGCCGCTGGCCGGCGCCGCTGAAGAAACCTTCGAAGAAGGCGGCGGCATCGAGAACGGCCGTCCCTGGCGACAGGCGTCTTGCCAGGAGATCGGCGGTCTCATCGGCTGAGAGCCGGCCTGCTTCGTAGAGCAGATGCGCTGCGCAGCCGGTGACCAGCGCCGTGGAGCGTGACGAATCCAGCACGGCCGCCAGCCCGTTGCGCCAGGCTTCAAGGACATGCTCGTCCGGCTCGACCAGCTTGATCGCCTCGTCGGCCTTGCGCAGCGCTCCCATCAGCGCGGCCGCGGCCTGCGCGTCGAGATCGCGCGCCGCGTAAGGCAGCGCGATGGAGCCTTCGATGATCAGCCGCTCCAGCAGGCCGGCGAGTCGCTCGCTCTCGGTCTTGCGCGCTTCGCCGTAGCGGATGATGTCGGCAAGCGGCGGCACCGAGGCCAACAACTCCAGGCACTCGCTGCTGTGCGCCGCCTTTTCCTCGAGCGCTGCAAGACCGGCGGCGGACGCCTCGCTCAGGGCGGCGGTGATCGCACTCTGCACCAGCGTAGCCAAAGCATCGAGCGTCGCGGCGGCGCCGATCATCTGGATGAGCCTGCCATTGGCGGCCTTCTCGATGGTCGGGCCGTAGACCAGGTTCTCGACAAGGCGGACGGCATATTCCGGCTGCCAGGCGAGCATCCAACGCTCGCGAAACGTGCCGCGGCTGCGGCCGACATCGGTCAGCCTGCCCCAGTCGACGCCAAGCACGTTCAGCCGGTGCAGCAATGTCGAGCGGAAGAGACCGCTCTCGCTGCGCAGGTCGACGGAAAGTTCCCGCTCCAGTGCCTCTGGCTTCAGCCTTGCAGCCTTCTGGCTGCGCTGCAGATCGTCGATCAGCGGCGCGAGCGGCGTGTCGGGCGGGATCTCGCCGACATCGGCGCCGAGCAGCAGCTCGGCCTCGACCATCTTCCACAGCAGGGCCTCGCCGTTGAAGAGCGCCGAGACCGAGGCATCGCGAAGCTCCTCGAAGCCCGGCTTCGGCCGTTCGCGGATGGCGGCAAGCGCGCGCGCCAGGCGCTCCGCCTCGATCAGCGATGCGGTGGAGATCATGTGGCCCTTCGCCCGCAGCACCGAGGCGATCCGCGCCAACCACAGGACCGAGGCGTCGTCCTGCCCACGTGTCTGCCACAGATGCTTGCACCAGCCCGGCGCTACGACGCCGGCGCCATAACCATAGCCCAGCGCCAGGCGCGGTCCGGTCCACGGCGCATAGGTCATCGTGGTCTTGCGCCGGCCGATGCCCTTGAGCAGCGCCTGGTCGCTCTTCTGCGTATGCCCTGCTTGAAGGGCCGGCACATGCCAGGCGCCGCAAACCACGGCCATGGGGCCGTCGAATTCC
>NZ_RZSB01000201.1:0-8624 GCF_004023285.1 Mesorhizobium sp. M2A.F.Ca.ET.067.02.1.1 | reverse complement strand
CATCTGAAAGGATTGCTGTCCTGGATGGTACAGCAGTGCAACTATAGTTGCGTCGGCGGGGGATCGGCGTGAGCACCATCGGTCTGTGCATGATCGTCAAGAACGAGGCGAAGGTTATCCTGCAATGCCTCGCCAGCGCCCTGCCTCTTGTCGATTATGTGCTCATCGTGGACACGGGTTCTACCGATGGCACGCAAGACCTCATCCGAGGCTTTCTCGCGCAGAACAATGTCCAGGGAGCCGTCATCGACGAGCCATGGCGGGAATTTGCATACAATCGCAGCTTCGCTCTCGAGCGGCTGCGCGAAGTCCAGACCGTCGACTATGCAATGATCATCGATGCCGACGATACGCTGATCCTGGATCGTGACTTCGAGCCAGCCGTGTTCAAGTCGCGGATGGAACACGATCTCTACGATGTCGAAGTATCCCATGGAAATATCTCGTTCTATCGCCCGCAGATCTGCCGCAACCGCCTACCCTTTTCCTTCAAGGGCGTGCTGCACGAATATCTGGAGGCTCCGCCTGGCCCCATCACACGGCAGAACGCCGAGGGATTTCGCATTGCCACGGGACGTGGGGGAGCGCGCAGCCAAAACCCACGAAAATACCAGGACGACGCGGCGGTGCTGGAGAACGTGCTCGCAACCGAGACCGATCCGTTCCTGATATCGCGCTACACCTTCTATCTCGCGCAAAGCTATCGCGATTTCGGTGAACGCGAGAAGGCGCTGGAACAGTATCTGAAGCGAGCAGAGCTGGGTTTCTGGAACGAGGAGGTCTATGTGAGCCTGCTCGAGGCGGGGAACCTGATGGCCGCGCTCGGCAAGCCCTTCGAAGAGGTCGTCGCGGTCTATGAGCGTGCGACCCAGACAGTGCCGGCACGCGCAGAGGCGCTGCACGCGGCAAGCCTCTATTGCCGCAGCCAGGGCCGGAACGCGCAAGGACAGGAATTCGCGCGTCGCGGCCTGGACCTCACGGAGCCGACCGGTCTCTTCGTCCAGCCCTGGGTCTATGACTACGGGCTGCTCGACGAGTTTTCGATCAACGCGTATTGGGCGGGCGCATATCGCGAGTCGCTCGACGCGTGCCTGAAGCTGCTTGCCTCCGACAAATTGCCGCCGGACATGCTAAAGCGGGTGGTGGCCAATGCGCGTTTCGCGACCGAGAAGCTCGAGGTCCGCGAGCCACCGGTATTAGGAAGACTTGGCGCGGAAAGCCTGGTCGAGCAGCACGCGCTGATTGCGCAGCGATCGTTGCGTTCGCGGCTGGAGGTCGTGCCGCGTGTCCTGGTCGCGATACTGGCCAAGCAGAAAGAGCCAGCGCTGCCGCTTTACCTGGCGTGCATCGAGTCGCTCGACTACCCGAGAGAATCGATCGTCCTCTACATCCGCACCAACAACAACACCGACAAGACCGAGCAGATCCTGCGCGAGTGGCTGGAGCGCGTCGGCCACCTTTATGCGGCGGTCGAGCTCGACACTTCGGACGTCAATGACCGGGTCGAGCAGTTTCGCGAGCACGAATGGAACGAGACACGCTTCAAGGTGCTTGGCCGAATCCGCAACATCAGCCTGCGGAAAACTCTCGAGCACAATTGCGACTTCTATTTCGTCGTCGACGTCGACAATTTCGTGCGGCCGGCGACGCTGCGGGAGCTTGTTGCGCTGGACCTGCCGATCGTCGCGCCCCTGCTGCGCTCCATCTCGCCAGGCCAATATTATTCGAACTATCACGCCGAGGTCGATGCGAACGGATATTATCAACACTGCGACCAATATGGCTGGGTGCTCAACCGCCATGTACGCGGCGTTATCGAGATGCCGCTCGTGCACTGCACCTATCTTGTACGTGCCGATGTGCTGACCGAACTGACCTATGACGACGGCACATCGCGCTACGAATATGTCGTATTCGCCGACAGTGCCAGGAGGGCCGGCATCGTCCAGTACATCGATAACCGGCAGGTCTACGGCTACATTACTTTCGGCGATCACGAATACCATGTCAGCGGCGGGATCGAACGGGCAAGAGAGCTTTTGCGCGACGCGGGCGACGTGCCGCAATTGCTTGGCGCAACGGCCTCGGCGCCTGCTCCGTTTTTGGCGAGGCCCGAGTTGCCGGACTCGCTGAAGATCCATCTGATCAACCTTGACCGCAGCGTCGATCGCTGGAACCGGTATCAAAGTCACAATTGGCATCTGATGCACAATACGGCTCGCATATCGGCCGTTGACGGCACCTCCCTGGACAGGGCCGCGCTCATGGAGGAAGGCCTTATCACCGGTGATTGTCGGTACCCCCCGGGGACGCTGGGATGCGCTTTGTCGCACATCGATCTGTGGAAGCGTGCGGTATCGGAGAACAGGACGATAACGGTCTTTGAGGACGATGTCCGAGCATCGTTTCGATTTATCGAGGAATCCGCAGAGATCATGTCCCGGGCGCCGACCGGTTGGGACATGATACAGTGGGGCTATATCATCGATCCGTCTTTTCTCTGGTTGGACTTTGGTCTTTCGAAAGCCAAGCTGGAGTTCTACGATCGTCGCTACACCAACAGAACAGCGCTGTTTCAGTCCGACAAATTCCCCAGATCGCTCATCCGGATAGAGCATTCGTTTGGGCTGCAAGCCTACACGATCACGCCAAGAGGCGCGCGCATTCTCCTGGAAAAGTGCCTGCCGCTGCGACACCGCCTCATCCCATTTCCTGGGACGGACGTAATCATCGAGGATACCGGCATCGACTGCGCGATGTGCGCCGCATATGGGTCGATGCAGGGCTACATCTGCATGCCGCCGCTGGTGATCGTGGACGACGAGCAATTTTCCGATCGACTAGCGACGGACAAGAAGTGAAACTGCAGCTGGCATCAAAGACAGCGGCGTAGCGGTCCGTTCGGAAAGACAGGAAAGGCTATGCGAATAATCGCCTCGATGACCACGATTCCCTCGCGAATTGATCGAATTGGTCCGGCGCTTGAGAGCGTGCTCGGCCAGACCGTTGCTGTCGAGCATGTCGAGTTGAATGTCCCATACGTATGTGTGCGTACTAATGAGCCGTACATCCTGCCGGCATGGCTCGCCGAAATGGAGCGGGTGAAGATATTTCGCACCGACGACTACGGCCCGGTCACAAAGATCGCTCCGACCCTGCTGCGCCATGGCAACGAGAAGGAGACATACATATGGTCGGTAGACGACGACTTTGCCTATCCGAAAAATCAGCTTGCGCTGCTCTGCAAAGCACACCGCGATACTGAATATCGCATTCTGGCGCGGCATGGCGGGAACTTCAATCCAGACGGCAGCATCACGTTCAAATACGGGGAAATGCAGGTATCGATGTTCGAAGGATTCGGCACGGTCCTCTATCCTCCTGCATGCGTTGGCGACGACTTCCTGGAGTATGTCCGCAACACTTCGAGCGACATGGACTGCCGGCATAGCGACGATATAGTCCTGTCTCTCTATTTTGCTTCTCGCCGAATTCCCATTTTCATATGGAATTCACCGACCGAGACAGATCCTTTTTACCCCACCGGCTCCCTTCCTTATTCGTCGGAAGGGGATGCGATCCATTTACAAAGCGGGGGCAATCTGGAGCGCTACAAGCGAGTGCTGAGCATCTTGAAGCCAGGGAGAGGCTAGCGGAAGACATAGGCGCGCCGGTTAGATATCGAGTGGTTTGGCATCGCCGTCGAAGGAGAGTTTTGCGCCGGCTTCACCGATACGGTGGAACCCCCAAGGTTTGGCCGATGACCTCAAATTTTCTCTTGGCCGGCGACGAGAGCGCAGCAATCCTGTCGCGCCTCTTGGTAAAAATCGCGTCGAACTCGACTGCGTCGCCATCGAAGTGATTTACTTGCGTGAGCTGGCGCAAGGCAAAACCGAAATCGCCAAGAACGTCGACTATGTCACCGAGCAGCTTCTGCCCTCGATAGATTGGGACGACATGGGTTTCCAGCTCGATAGCCAGGCAGCATTCCAATAGATGCCCAAAACCAAGCAGAACTTCGTACTCGAAGCCTTGGACATCTATCTTTATGACATCCGGCGTCGGAACCACGCCTGCGCGGAACAATTCGTCATACCGGACGCACTCGACTTGTTGTGTGCCGACGACTTCAAAGACCCGACCCACAGGGTAGTGCTGCAGTATCTCGAAATCCGGCTCTCGCAGCGATGAGCAAAAGGATCCAGCGGTGACGAACAGTTTTTGCGGGCCAGATGTATTTGCCAGCGCCTTTTCGACCACTTGCGCGCCAGGTATCCGGCTGAGCGTCTGGCGAATTGCCATGGCCTCTGAGGCCAAGGGCTCAAAGACCACAGGCGTGATTTCCTCGGCCCGCAGCATCCATTTGAGTTGCAGCCCTCCCTGACCGCCGACATCGACGAGGGTGATCCGTTCATCCGCCGGCGTTCGGGACAGCTCGCCGTAGGCGTCAAACGTTTCAACAAGAACACTCAGCAGCGCAAACTGCTCAAGCCCGGTTCCGGCATAGACCCCATGGCCGTTTTTGGAACAGCCTATCGAGAGTGACCCGTGACGGCTCAGGAAGGTCGCGTCGATCTCAAATGCGCCGTTCGCAAGTGCATTGGCCGACAGATCGGTGCCGACGCCCCTGTTCACAATCGTGCCGTCGGACGCAATTTCAGCAATGTCCTGCCCGCCATAGTGATGGATATAGAAACTGGTGGTTGTCGTGGGGAGGAATTTGACAACGCACCTCATACGAACCTTCCGATATAGAAAAGCCGGGTCGTGGAGGCGTAAAAGATGCCAGTCGTAGCGGATGCTGTCGCAAACGACCAGAGCGTCGCTATCCACGCTCTTTGACAGTTCGTGGGCAATCTCCCAGTTTGAGAGAGCATCTCCAGCGTAGGATTTGGAGAATATCGCCTCGCCCACCTTACGCCTCCTAGCCGACACGCCGGCCTACAACCTAAACCTTCAAATTACTGCGGAACAAGCCGGAGGGCTTCCATTTTCCGCCGAGCGGGACAAATACAGATTCGATGAACATCGTAGCCCCGGGCCAAAAGTTGCGGCGACGAGACTTGCTGACTTCGCTCATCGGATCGGTCGCCGGCGCGCTGGCATCGGCATCGTTGGCTCATTCGGGTGGTTGGAGGACGGTCCAGACGGCCATGCGCTCCCAGTCTAGCCAAGCCGGCCCGCGGCCGACCCTCGCTACTGCCCCGATCGAGCTCGCCGGCGACTGGGGACGCATGCTGGAAGGAGCAGCCGTTCAGGTCGTCGAACGTATGCGGCAAGCCTGTTTTGACGGTGTGCGCCTTCTCTCCGATCGCCAGCCAACGCGACTGCGTGTCGAGGAGCATACAACCGGTCCACCCGCCATCTGGCTGCACCCCGACGGCAGCGGCTTGGCATGGACGATAGTCGATATCGGCGAACGCGACTGGTCAAAGCTTGCCTATCAGTTCGGGCATGAGCTCGGCCATGTCTTTGCCAACAGCTGGCAGGCCGATGCCAAGCCTGCGTCGCCATGCCAATGGCTGGAGGAAGCAATGGTGGAGGCCTTCTCGCTGCGGGGCCTAAGCCGCCTGGCTAAGAGCTGGAAACAAGACCCGCCGTTCGCTGGCGATAACGGCTTCGGCGATGCCATTGCCGAATACCGCCGGAACATCATCAAAGGCTATGAGGCCCTCGCGGACTCGCAGGGCCTCGGCGATCCTGCTGCATGGTTTGCCGGCCACCGCAATGAGATCGAAATTCCAGGACTCAATCCATTCGCACAAGCGATGTCCTTGACCGTTCTAGCGGAATACGAGCGGGTTCCACAATCCGTCGAGGCTGTTGGCGCACTCAATCGCTGGCCTGGTCGGAGCGGCATTCCAGTCGCCCAATATCTCCAACGATGGAAAGACAGCTGTGCCGAGTTGCATGTGTCACCTTACCTGCCGCTCCGCTTAGGCGAGCTTTTGCGAATATCGCCTGGCGCCAGGTGATAACGTTGCCGGACTGAGACCAATCTTCGGTATCGATCTGGCGTGCTTTGCCTGTGCGCGACTGTCAGAAGCCCGGCGATCCCGACCGCCTGATCCGAGCGCGAGCTCAAAGGTGCGGTCCGGCACTGCGGCACCACGAACCGCCTGGGGACGATGCCGTCATCAGCGTCAGATAGCCTTGTGCACGGCCTGCTGCCTATCCAGGGGCAGCTTGGCGAACTGGCGAACCGTCATGCCGCAGCCGGCGGCCAGGACCGCGGTACGCCGCTTTCGCCTCGCATGCTGCCCAAGCGCCGGTATTGCCAATCGTTTGGCATGCCGACGGCTTCGACCTCGATCTCGGTCACGCCCGTCGCCTGGAATCTTGCATAAGTCGCGGCTTATCGGCAAGCGTCATACTCGAAGCGCCGTTTGGCGCCGCGGGAGAGAAGGCTGATTTCGGCTTCGATCAGCGTGGTCTGATAGCGCTGTGTGGAATTCTTCGAGTAGATGTCGTCAGCAATAATCGAGACGGTCACATCGCCGTTCTCGTCGATCTGCACATGCTCGATCTGCAGCGGCGCCGAGTATATGCATTTCGGTGATCCTGGCTTTCGCCCAGGCTGAGCAGACAATCGCATGTTAATAAGATCCCTTGCCGTGCCAGTAATTCGGCTGACGCAAGATTGATGCCAGCAATTCGGTCCCGGGATCGGACAGCTGAAAGACCGCGAAGTTGGGCTACTCCCAGGTTCGTCTTTATGGGTACGTGCGTACTACTTCGGCCGGGGCGTATTGTTTCGCTCGGCCGGCGCCGCGTGCGCCACTCGACACCCAGCGCCGGTTAGGCCCGGCGGTCATCCATCAACGCTACCCAACGGAACCGCCGGGCCGCCTTATCGGCGAGTGCGCCTCGCTGGCGGCCCAGCGATTTCGGCCTACTACCAACGAATGCGTGCCGATCCTCTCGGCAGAGGCGAATATTTATATAAGCCGGCGCCATGTACTGTTTCCGAGCCTCCGCCGGCTAGGCCCGCGCTTGCTGGCCGTCGGACAAGACGTCCAACGTTTTCGCTGCTCTGGCGTCACGGCTTGGTTTGTGAACTGCAGGTTCCGATCGTCGCGGCCGGCAGCGCAGCACTTGTGGCAATAGATGATTTTAGCAGATTCCCATGAAGGCAGGGCTGGGCTGGCCGAACCGACCGCCAGCGCGGCGACGGCGAGCACCGTCCTGCGCCTGCATGTGAAGCAGGCCACGGCCATGATCGACGAGGACCACAGCCGCCACCTGGATCGAAACGGCTCTTGCTGCTTCGCCCAGGCCGCCCAGCGGATGCCCGAAACTGCATTCGTCGCCGAGCACGCCGCGGACACCGGCCGGTGACTTGCTGGCAGCCGTGCTGGAAAGGGAATGGTGGCGCCGATTTCCTGGGGGCCGAATGACTGACTGGCTGATGCTCTCAGAGACCAAGCGTCCAGTCGGCCCTTGGCATCCTGATCGGCCGGTCAGGCTCGACCGACACAGCTTCGATCACCTCGGCCGCTGCCTTCAGAACCATATCTGCCGAGCGCTCGCCTCATCGAGCCGCCTCATAATCCGGAGGCGGAGACGCACGAGCTGGTGAAGCTCGGCACGCCTCTCGCCAATGGTCAAAGCTTCAAAACGCAAAACAGCTACTCGAAACGCGGTACTGGCGGCTATCGTCGCTCAGATCGGTTGCGCGAGCGAGATCGCCATACGGCGAAGCGTCTTCCACCTTTGAAGTATGGCGAGCGTGCCGGAGGACTAAAGCCCGAGCGTTTCTCCTGCGTCCAGCCTTGTGAAATCTCTCATCGGCCGACGCGTGGCTGCTGCAAGCTCATCGAGCGCTTCTTCGACCTCGTGACCGCTGCCGAAGGACCCGGTGCACGAGCATCGCCGTCCTGGCATCGCGAAACAACTGGGGGTGAGGCATAGACGCTGGATCGAAATGAGGGTCGCTCCTCAGTGTGCTGTCGGCGCTATCTTGACCAGCCAACGTCAAGCCTGCTTTCGCGCGTACCTGGCCGTTTCGTATGCGGCTGAAAAGGAGAAGCTGACCGCGAGGACCCATTACATGGCGGAGCTTCGTCACTTTCCGGGTGGAAAAGCGCTCCAATGACTGTGGTAAGTCGAAAAGCAGTTGTTACACTCGATGCCTCCCGCACAAGCACCCGCAATTCGGGTTGAGGCGAGGCACAGAAAGTTCGAAAAGCTTCCAAGAACCCCAGGCAAACTGGACTCTGGGCGCACATGGACTGTCTCCTGGCAGGGTTTCTTCAGTGTCAGGCCTTCGTTTCGGCCTGGAACTCGCCCTCAATCACGCCTTAGCCGAGGCCGCGGCATTGGACTTTAGACCCGTCCTATTTGCCGCCGTCTCTACGTCGGGCTACGACGATGCGCAAAGCCCTCTTGCGCGCCGTAACTGTCTCTCCTTTCTGGATCAGGAGCAGCCAGAAACAGCCAGCAGGAGGCAGCACGACCATGCCCGAACCAGACCGTATCATTCGCCTGAAAACCGTCCTTTCCCGGACCGGTCTGTCCCGGTCCACCATCTACCGCAAGATCGCCGAAGGCACGTTCCCACGCCAGATCCAGATTAGTTTCCACGGTGCAGGATGGCATGAATCCGACATCAGCCGCTGGATCGC
>NZ_RZSB01000200.1:0-8639 GCF_004023285.1 Mesorhizobium sp. M2A.F.Ca.ET.067.02.1.1 | reverse complement strand
ACAGGCATCACCACCACCAAGAGCTCGCCCGACCTGATGATGGTCGTGCACATGCTGTCGCCCGACAATACCTACGACCAGCTCTACGTCTCGAACTACGCCCGCTCGCGGGTGCGCGACATACTGCTCAGGTTAGACGGCGTCGGCGACCTTATCATCTTCGGCGAACGCGAATATTCGCTGCGCATCTGGCTTGATCCGGAAAAACTGTCCGCCCTGGGAATGACCTCGGGCGATGTGGTGCAGGCGCTGCGTGATCAGAACGTCCAAGTGTCGGGTGGCTCGATCGGCGCGCCGCCGACGGGCACCGGCACGGCGTTCCAGTACACGGTCACCACGCAAGGCCGCTTCAACGACGCCCGCGACTTCCGATACGTGATCGTCAAATCGACCGACGACGGGCGCCTGATCGCGCTGCAGGACGTGGCGCGCATCGAACTCGGAGCCAAGGATTACGTCACCAACTCCTATCTTAACGGCAAACCGGCGGTCGCGCTCGCCATCTTCCAGCGGCCGGGCACCAATGCGCTCGCCGCGGCCGCGGAGATCCAGGACAAGATGAAGGAGCTTTCCCGCGACTTTCCGAAGGGGTTGAACTACGACATCGTCTACAATCCGACCGAGTTCGTCGCCGAGTCGATCCAGGAGGTCTACAAGACGATCCTCGAGGCGATGTTGCTCGTCATCATCGTCATCATCGTCTTCCTGCAGTCGTGGCGCATGGCGATCGTGCCGATCGTGGCGATCCCCGTGTCGCTGATCGGCACCCTGGCGGTGCTTTACGCCGCCGGCTTCTCGCTCAACATGCTGACGCTGTTCGGCCTCGTTCTGGCGATCGGCATCGTCGTCGATGATGCGATCGTCGTGGTCGAGAACGTCGAGCGCAATATTGCCAGTGGGCTGGCGCCCAATCCGGCGTCGCACCTCACAATGAACGAAGTCGGAACGGCCATCATCGCGATCTCGCTGGTGCTGATAGCCGTGTTCGTGCCGACAGCCTTCATCCCCGGCATTTCCGGGCAGTTCTACCTGCAGTTTGCGATTACCATCGCGGTCTCGACGGCGATATCGGCATTCAATTCGCTGACGCTTTCGCCAGCTCTGGCCGCACTGCTGTTCAAGCCGCACCATGCCGCGGCGGCGGCGCCGCGCTTTTTCCCGGCGCGGTTCGGACGGGCGCTCGCCGACGGCTTCAATCGCGGCTTCGACAGGGTCGCCCATTGGTATTCCAGCATCATTCGCGTGCTGGTCGGCTCGCGGATAGCGATCACCGCCATGCTGGCCGTTTTCGCGGCCCTGATCTACGCCACGGTCTACATGGTGCAGACGGTGCCGCGCGGTTTCATTCCGTCGCTCGACCAGGGCTATGCGATCGTCGTCGTCCAGTTGCCCGACGGCGCCTCGCTGTCGAGGACCGATGCGGTCATCCAGCAGGCGTCGCAAATCATCCAGAAAACCCCAGGCGTCGACTACGCAGTCGCGTTCGCCGGCTTCTCCGGCGCGACCTTCACCAACGCCAGCAACCAGGGCGTCATCTTCGCCAGGTTCAAGCCGTTTGATGAGAGGCTGAAAGCCGGCCAGTCGGCGACCAGGGTCATCGGCAATCTGTTCGGCAGCCTGCAAAGCATCAAGGAAGCCTTCATCATAGCACTGCCGCCGCCGCCTATTCGCGGCGTCGGCAATGCCGGCGGCTTCAAGCTGCAGATCCAGGAGCGCAACAGCGCCGACATGCGGCAGATCCTGGCGCTTGCCTACGAAATCGCCGGCAAGGCCAACAAGACGCCGGGGCTGATGGGCGTGTTCACCACCTTCTCCGCGTCGAGCCCGCAATTCTTCCTTGCGATCGATCGCGACAAGGCGCGCATCCTGAACGTGCCGATCCCCAACATCTTCGAGACTCTGTCGATCAATCTGGGCACTGCTTATGTCAACGACTTCAACGCTTTCGGGCGCGTCTACCAGGTGCGGGCGCAGGCCGACCAGGCCTTCCGCCTCGATCGCGCCGACATCTTGAAGCTGAAGGTTCGCTCGGCGACCGGCGCGCTGGTTCCGCTCGGCACGTTGATCGAGATCCGCGACGTCACCGGCCCGGCGCTGGTCCAGCGCTACAACATGTACGTCTCGGTGCCGCTGCAGGGCAACGCCGCGCCCGGCGTTTCCACGGGCGACGCGCTGGCATTGATGGAAGGGATCACGGCAAAGACGTTGCCGGCCGGTACCTCCTACGAATGGACCGAGCTCGCCTATCAGGAACGCAACACCGGCAATGCCGCAGTCTATATCTTCGGACTGTCGGTGCTGTTCGTCTTCCTGGCGCTGGCGGCGCAATATGAAAGCTGGGTGCTGCCGTTCGCCATTGTGCTGGTGGTGCCGCTCGGCGTGCTCGCGGCGTTGCTCGGCGTGACTTTCCGAGGGCTGGACAACAACATCCTCGTGCAGATCGGCCTCATCGTGTTGATCGGGCTTGCCGCCAAGAACGCGATCCTGATCGTCGAATTCGCGCGGCAGGCGCAGGAACGGGGCCTGTCGGTCGCAGAGGCTGCCGTCGAAGCCTGCCGGCTCAGGCTGCGGCCGATCCTGATGACCGCCTTCGCGTTCATCCTCGGCGTCGTGCCGCTGATGATCGCAACGGGCCCGGGCGCAGAAATGCGCCAATCGCTCGGCACCGCGGTGTTCTCCGGCATGCTCGGCGTCACCTTCGTCGGCCTGTTCCTGACGCCGGTGTTCTACGTCACGCTCAGGTCGCTGTTTTCAGGGCGCAACCCCCGTGCCGAAGCCGAGCCTTCGGGGCCGGCAGAGACGCCATCGGAGACGCCCGCCGAGTAGGGTTACGAATTCGCCGCGACCGCGCGAACGGCGACGTTTCTTCCTTCCTGTCGAGGCGAGGTTGGCGATTGTCCGAACTAATGTCGGCCCAACCTCGACGGCTGGTGTCGCTGCCGTTACGAGAGACGCTTGAACCCCATAACGGTCATTCGCCGAGTCGTTCTCAAACGACTGCATTGGGGCGCCAAGCTGCCTGCGAAATCGGATCTGCTTGTGGCTCGGATCGCCACCCGGCAAATCAGCTATGCTGATGAGCGTTACGGCTCACTTCTTTGGAAAGGGCACGCCCTTGGTGGTGAATCGCTGTCCTCTGCCGATCGAGCGCACGGGGCGCTTCGTGGCGGCGGCCTTGCCGGTGCCGGGCGGCTGGTGGGCAGGCACGAGCTGGTCGGGGCGGGGACCGATCAGGTCGGCGCGGCCCATCTCCTTCAGGGCATCGCGCAGCAGTGGCCAATTGTCGGGGTCGTGGTAACGCAGGAATGCCTTGTGCAGCCGGCGTTGCCGCCCGCCGCGAACGGTCTCGACCTTGTCGGTCGCGCCGCGCCGCACGCCCTTCAGCGTGTTGACGCCGGTGTGGTACATGGCCGTCGCGGTCGCCATGGGCGAAGGCAGGAAGGTCTGCACCTGGTCGGCGCGGTAGCGGTTCTTCTTCAGCCAGAGCGCCAGCTGCAGCATGTCCTCGTCGGTCGTGCCGGGATGGGCGGCGATGAAATATGGAATGAGGTAGTATTTCTTGCCGGCTTCCTTGGCGGCTGCGTCGAACATCTCCTTGAAGCGGTCATAGGTGCCGATGCCGGGCTTCATCATCTTGTCGAGCGGCCCGCGCTCAGTGTGCTCTGGCGCGATCTTGAGGTAGCCGCCGACGTGGTGGGTCACCAGTTCCTTGACATATTCGGGGCTCTTGACGGCCAGGTCGTAACGCACGCCGGAGGCGACCATCACCTTCTTGACGCCCTTGACCTCGCGGACCTTGCGGTAGAGCCGGATCAGGTCGTCATGCGAGGTGTTGAGGTTGGGGCAGATGTCGGGAAACACGCAGGACGGCAGGCGGCAGGCCGCCTCGATCTTGGGGTCCTTGCAGGCCATCCGGTACATGTTGGCGGTCGGCCCGCCGATATCGGAGATCACGCCGGTGAAGCCCGGGGTCTTGTCGCGGATCTTCTCGATCTCGCGCAGGATCGAGCCCTCGGAGCGGTTCTGGATGATGCGGCCTTCGTGCTCGGTGATCGAGCAGAACGTGCAGCCACCGAAGCAGCCGCGCATCACCGTCACCGAGAACTTGATCATGTCCCAGGCGGGGATCTTGGCGTCGCCATAGGACGGGTGCGGCGCGCGTGCATAGGGCAGGTCGTAGACGGCGTCCATCTCCTCGGAGGTCAGCGGGATGGGCGGCGGATTGAGCCACAGGTCGCGGTCGCCATGGCGCTGGACGAGCGGGCGGGCATTGCCGGGATTGGCCTCGCGGTGCAGCACGCGCGAGGCGCGGGCATAGGCATCGCGATCGCCCTCGACCTGCTCGAACGATGGCAGCCGGATCACGATATCGCCGGGCTTGCGGCTGGCGCCTTCGTCGGCGGAATCGAGATCGTCGGCATGGAGTTCCGTAAAATGCCCGAGCACGCGGCGAAACAGGGCGACGCCCCTGATGGCGTCGAGTTGGCGTGGCGTGTCGCCGGCGGCGAGCCGGTTCGCCACCTCGACGACGGCGCGCTCGGCATTGCCGTAGATCAACAGGTCGGCCTTGGCGTCGGCCAGGATCGAGCGGCGCACCTTGTCGGACCAGTAGTCGTAGTGGGCGATGCGGCGCAGCGAGGCTTCGATGCCGCCCAGCACGATAGGCACGTCCTTGTAGGCCTCGCGGCAGCGCTGCGTATAGACGATCGTGCAGCGGTCCGGCCGCTTGCCGCCCTCGCCGCCCGCCGTATAGGCGTCGTCATGGCGCAGCTTGCGATCCGACGTATAGCGGTTGACCATGGAATCGAGGTTGCCGCCGGTGACGCCGAAGAACAGCCTTGGCCTGCCCAGCGCCTTGAACGGCTCGGCCGACTGCCAGTCGGGCTGCGAGATTATACCGACCCGAAACCCCTGGGATTCGAGCAGACGGCCGATGATCGCCATGCCGAAGCTCGGATGATCGACATAGGCATCGCCGGTGACCAGCACGATGTCGCATTCATCCCAGCCGAGCGCCGCCATCTCGGCGCGGCTCATCGGCAGGAACGGCGCAGCCTTCCCGGCATGAGGCTTGCTGCCGGACAACGGAACGATGTTCTTTTGGGCGCTGGCTATGGTTTCCATCGGCCGACGTATAGGCCGCCGCCAAGGCGAATTCAATTAAGCTCGATCTTGGGCTCCGGAAATGCATTGGGACGATGGAGCGCGCCCGCTTATGGCTTGCGTCGAGCAGGGCCTCAAAACCCGAAAGGCCCGGGCGCCGCAGCAGGAGCGCGTAATTCCACCAAGAGAATGGAGGTCTTGGTTACCACGCCCATCAGCACAACCAGGCCAATTACCACGGGCATTGGAGAAGCTGGTGCCTGCCACCACTGGAGGCAGTCGTGCTCCACGGCAAACTGCAGCATTTTCCACTTTGAGGCGAAATAGTTCTCAACTATGGTCTTGCTAGGCTTAAGGCATGGGGGATTGCCGATGGTTCTATCACGCAGGGGTGTCGTGATCGGCGGCCTGGCGCTGGTCGCGGTCGGTGCAACCGGCAATATTGTTCAAGCCGCGACCGCGAAATCCTTTTTCGCCGGCACCGCCATCGACAACAATTTCGTCTATCGAAAGACCAACTTCGCCAAGATAGACAAGAGATGGCATCGCCAGATCGTCAAGTATTTCAGCAGCGAGCCGGTCGGCACCGTCGTGGTCGATACCCGCCACCACTTCCTCTACCTCATCATGGAAAACAAGACCGCCATCCGCTACGGCGTCGGCGTCGGCAAGGAAGGCTTCAAATGGTACGGTCGCGCGACGATCGAGCGCCGCGCGCTATGGCCGCAATGGGTCCCGCCGCCCGAAATGCGTAAGCGCAGGCCGGAACTGCCGGACATGATCGCAGGCGGCGCGTCCAACAATCCGCTCGGGCCACGCGCGCTCTATCTGTACCGCGACGGCGCCGACATCGGCTACCGCCTGCACGGTACGCTGGAGCCATGGAGCATCGGCACCGACGCTTCCAGCGGCTGCATCCGCATGTTCCCGGAAGACATAATCGACCTTTACCAGCGGTGCCCGATCGGCACCGCGGTGGAAGTCCTGCCGCACATCGCCGACCAGGCGCCCGCTTCCACCTCTGTCGAATGATGGCGCCTCATGGACCGCATGATTGAAAACACCCGCCGGCTGCTCGCCGCCAGCCTGCTGGTGCTGACCGCATCCTGCTCGACCAGCAACACGCTGGCCCCTTCCACGCCCGACGTCACCAACGCCGAGATTGCCGCCTTCCAGAACGTGCAGCCGGGCAGCGAGGAGGATTTTATCCTTAATGTCGGCCGCCGCACCTATTTCACGAAAGGTTCGGCCGCGCTCGATTCTGTCGCCAAGACCACCCTCGACACCCAGATCGCCTGGTTGGCAAAGTATCCGCGCTGGCTGCTCAAGCTGCAGGGTTTCGCCGACGATCCCGGCGCAAACGAAACGGCGCTGTCGCAGCAGCGCGCCGATGCAGTGATGGACTACCTCGCCGCCGGCGGCATAGACCGTAGTCGCATGTGGGCCAAGGGTTACGGCAAGGACAGGCTCGTCCGCGACTGCCCTGACGCCGCCTGCAGGTCGCAGAACCGCCGCGTTGTGTCTAATTTGCGCGATGAGAGGGACGAGCCGTAGAGGGGGAGTGTCTCAGAAGATGGGAGCGGCTGGTCAACGCCATTGCGAAGGGCCATGGCGACCCAACCGTGCTGGGACCGCAATCAACAACGCTGAACGAAGAGCGCAAGAGCATTTTGGCAGGGTTGGATCGGGTACCCGCTGCGACCGATCGTGCTGCACCCTGCGGTGCTCGCCCGCTACGAGGGGCAACTGAACCAACTTTGGACCGGGCGTGCCAAGGGCATTGCTTCCTGGCGATTCCGGATGTGCAGAGGCAATGCGTGGCCTGATCGAAACCGTTACGGTGTTTCGAGATCCTCGAAAACCGGCGCATTGAAGTCGAAATCGCTGGTCGGATGACGGCACTCTTGGGCAACAACGCCTTCCCCACAGCGTCCAAGGAGTAGGGGGAAGATGGTAGCGGGAGAGGGACTTGAACCCCCGACCCCAGGATTATGATTCCCGTGCTCTAACCAACTGAGCTACCCCGCCAGGGTGGCAAATGGCCCGGAAAACCGTCCAGAAGGAACGGGCGTCGCGAGGCGTTCGCCAAGGTCGCGCGGATATAAGGTTGGGAGGGTGAGCCTGTCAAGCTTGGATGATGCCGACACGCCGGCATAATCCAGCCCGTATAATCTCGTCCCAGAAAAGCTTTGCCGGACAGACACTCAGGGCATCTCCCGGGGTTGAGTTCGGCGGGGCACGTCGCTATGTCTCGGCCATGAAATTCTAGAGTTTGAACGAATGAAGCCGCGCATCGCCGTCCTCGGTTGCGGATACTGGGGCAGCAACCATATCCGCACCCTTAAGGCGCTTGGCGCGCTCTATGCCGTTTCCGACGTCAACCGCGCCCGCGCCGAAGGTTTCGCCAGCGAGCAGGACTGCCTGGCGATCGAGCCGGACAGGCTGTTCGAGAGAAACGATATCGACGCCATCGTCATGGCGCTGCCGCCGCAATTCCATGCCGACACCGCCGTGCGGGCCGTCGAAAGCGGCAAGGACGTGCTGGTGGAGAAGCCGATCGCGCTGACCGTCGCGGACGCCGAGCGCGCGGTGAAGGCGGCCAAGGACAATAGCCGCGTGTTCATGGTCGGCCATGTGCTGCGCTTCCATCCGGCCTTCGAGACGCTGAAGGGGCTGATCGACAATGGCGAGCTCGGCGAGGTGCGCTACATCCATTCGCACCGGCTCGGTCTCGGCAAGTTCCACACCGAGAACGACGCGCTCTGGGACCTTGCGCCGCACGACTTGTCGATGATCCTCGCCATCACCGGCACCGAGCCGATCGAGGTGAGGGGCGAGGGCGCGGCGCTGCTCGACAATCTCAGCGACTTCGCGCATCTGCATATGCGCTTCCCGAACGGCCTGCGCAGCCATCTCTTCGCATCGCGCCTCAATCCCTATCGCGAGCGGCGGCTGACGGTCGTCGGCACCAAGGCGATGGCGGTGTTCGACGACGTCGAGCCCTGGGAGCGCAAGCTTGCCGTCTACCGCCACGCGGTCTGGCAGGACAGCGGCCAGTGGGCATTCACCGCCAACGAGCCCTCCTACGTGCCGGTCGGCGAGGGCATGCCGCTGACGCGCGAGCTCGCCCATTTCATGCAATGCATCGAGACGCGCGCCGAGCCGCGCACCGATGGCGAGGAAGCGATACGGGTGCTGCGCATCCTGACCGCGGGCACAGTCATACACACCGGCTCGTCGGTCTGAGCCGTCCTGAAGCAGCGACGATAAGACTGAGAACTTACTCGGCGGGAATCTGCGCCGGCCTTGCCGCAAGCCTGGACAGCATGGCCTCGGCCTCGGCTCCACGCTCGGAACGCTCGATGAAACCGCCGCCGAACACCCGCGCCTCGTTTCCGTCGTCGGAATAGAGCACGCAGGCCTGCCCAGGCGCGATGCCGGACTCGCCGTCGGCCAGCTCGACCGACGTCACACCGTCGCGGTGATGCAGCACGGCCGGACGCGGCGGCCTGGTCGAGCGGACTTTTGCGAAGAGC
>NZ_RZSB01000001.1:35362-86955 GCF_004023285.1 Mesorhizobium sp. M2A.F.Ca.ET.067.02.1.1 | reverse complement strand
ATCGGCGGGTGGAGTGGATTAGTGCAGACGACATAGGTTCGGGGTCTGCCGTTGCCGAGCGGGTGCTCGAGCTTAAGTCCGCTTTCGTAGGTGCCTGCCGGATGCGGTGTTATCCGGCGCCGCACCCAGTCCGTGAGCGAGTGTCCCTCGGGAATGCCGAATGCTGTTGGCGGCGGAGTCGGCATGAAGATACCCCGTCCTTCCTCCGCAACCAATTTTCGACGGGCCGCGACGATGTCGGGGGGCATGGTGCTGAATACACTTTGACCGCTCTCGACGATGGCGCTGTCGAGATAAACGAGATGGCTGATATGGTCGGGTATCCGGTCGGCGGCGCCGGTGATGCTGATGCCGCCTAGACTGTGACCGACAAGGATCACATCGCTCAGCTCTTCCGTCACAATGTGGTTGACGATGTCGGTCACGAATGTGTCGGGCGTGATGTCCTTGCACAGCAAACGTGCGCGTTCGCCGACACCTGGTCGGCGTGGTCACGTGGCATCCCATCTTGCGAAGATTGGCAGCCACGTCCCGCCAACACCATCCGCCATGCCAGGCACCATGCACTAGCACATACGTCTTTGCCATGGGTTGTGCCGTTCCACTTGCTCACCGGCCGTTGTGGCTGCCATCCGGCACGATGGCCGGGCGTTGTCCCAAAGGGGCTCGACCACGTGACCGGTGGTAAGTCCGGCGCACAGGGCAGCGCCGTGGCCTGAGGACACCGCTAACGAGTCAAGGAAATTTGAATTGCGAAAGGCCAATATTCACTAGCTCTTTGCAAGTGGATGGAGAGGCTCATGGTGTGCCGCAGTTGCTCGCTGCCGGCATGCTCTTGGCACGGTCCCGGCTGATCATCCGAACTTGAACAGGACACCAAAGCCGCCGCGCGGATAGTTCCACTCGATGTCGCCGCCTTTCTCGCACAATATCCGGCAGGTGCCGCATTCCATGCAGCCGTCGGCGGTGATCTCGACTTGACCCTTGTCATTCAACTCATAGCATTTCGCCGGACAGACGTAGGTCAACGCAAGCAAGTTCGCGCTTGGCTTGTCGTGCGGTCGCACTATAATATGGGGGCGGCCGGAATCGACCAGATAGCGGTTCTGGTAAAGTTTGTCCTCGACACGAACCTTCGTCACTGCGATCGTCATCTTGTACCCTCTTCAGCGCCATGCCAATGCCAGGCGGACCGCGTCGCTGACCAACCCCCAGCGCGAGCGCGCGTTGATGAAGGCGGCCGTGGTGTTCTTTTCCTTCTCGATCTTCGGCGTGCCGTCGACACGCATGAAGTTCTGAGCGGCATGCGACATCAGCCGCGGATAGCTGTCAAAAAAGTTGCTGGAATTGGTGTGGAGCAAGGCTGGCATGTCCTTGTATTTCTTAAGATCCTTGATCACAAAGGAGTCATCCAGCATCGTCTTGTAGAGCGCAAGGTTCGCTTTGGTCATAGGACCGTTGCGGCTTTTGACTTTGATGATCGCCTCAGCCGCGACACGACCCGAGGTCATGGCAAGGTTCGAACCCTCACGGTGAATGGCATTGTTCAGTTGCGCTGCGTCGCCGACGATGACCCAACCGTCGCCGAAGAGCTGCGGAATGGCCTTGTAACCACCTTCGGGGATAAGATGGGCGGCATATTCTTTCACCTCCGAGCCAGCGATCAGCGGCCGGATCGAAGGATGGTTTTTCATCGCATCCAGGAGGGCGGACGGGCTCTCCATCGTCGCGGCGAAATCCGAGACCAGGCAGCCGATGCCGAGTGATATCGACTCCTTGTTGGTGTAAAGGAAGCCGAGCCCGGCCATGCTGCGAGAGATCGTGCCCACGGCCTCGATTACGCAGCCTTCATCGCCCTTGACCCCGAACCGCTGGCCAATGACCTCTTCGGGCAAGAAATGCATTTCCTTGACGGCAAGCGCCACGGTCTCCGGCTTCGGCATCTCGCGCAGGCCTGCGCGAGTGCCAAGCAATCCCGACACCCCTTCTGCGAGAACGACCACATTCGCGAAGACCACTCCGCCAGCCCGGTCTGTGCGGACGCCGATCACCTTGCCATTGCCATCACGGACGAGTTCCGTCGCGGTCGTCTCACACAGGACCGTCGCGCCAGCCTCGCGCACCTTGCGGGAAAACCATTTGTCGAACTGGGCGCGAATGATCGTGTAGCGGTTGGGTTTCGCCTCATTGAAGTCGTCCGACCGGTAATGAATTCCGGTGTGAGACGTGTCGTCCAACACCCAAAGTCGCTGTTCGACCAGGTGCCGCTCGAGGGGCGCATCATCCCGGAAGTCCGGGATGATCTTCTCCAGCATGTTCGCGTACATTATGGCACCCTGGACGTTCTTAGAGCCCGGATATTCCCCGCGCTCCAACTGCAGTACCTTCAGCCCCTGGCTTGCCAAAGTGTAAGCAGCTGCGTTTCCAGACATGCCGGCTCCGACCACTATGGCATCGAATTGTTCAATCATGTCCTCTCCCTCAACTCGCAAGCTTGTCTCGACTGTGCGGCGACAGCCGCCGGGTGAAGGCTTCCGTCAGTGCGGGCAGGAAGCGGATTGCATCCGTGACGATCCCGAGGTGGGCGAACTCGAAAATCGGCGCGTTCGGATCGGTGTTGATCGCGACGATGAGATCGGCCCCCTCGACCCCAACTCGGTGCTGGATGGCGCCGGAAATTCCGGCCGCGATGTAAAGCTTCGGTCGAATGGTCTTGCCAGTTTGTCCAATCTGTCGATCAGCCGGCATCCAGCCCTTCTGGACCAAGGGGCGCGAACAGCCATGCTCGGCGCCGATCGCTCGGGCAAGATTCTTCACAAGCTGAAGGTTCTCCGCCGCTCCGAGACCGAGGCCTCCCGCAACCACGACATCCGCATAGGCAAGATTTGCCATTGCCGACTGGTTATCCGGTAGGAAGCCGAGGACTTTGGTGACGATATCGTCCTCAACGAGCGACAGCTTGTGCCGCATGACACGCCCGACCGGCTTATCCACCCGTTGCGGCATAGGCATGACCCTTGGTCGCACCGTCGCCATTTGCGGCCGGTAATTTAGTGTATAGATCGTACACAACAATGAGCCACCAAAAGTCGGACGGGTCGCGGCGAGTGAACCGTCGGAATCTACATCAAGTTCGGTGCAGTCGGCCGTGAGCCCCGTCTGCAGGGTCGTCGCTACCGAGCCTGCAAGATCCCTGCCCAGTGTGGTCGCGCCGAGAAGGAGGATTTCGGGTTTATGGGTATTGACCAGATCCGTGAGCGCCTTGGCGAACGGCTCGTTCCGGTAGTCGGCGAGCGGCGGCGCATCGACGATGTAGACAAGATCCGCCCCGTAAGCGAAGGCCTCGGCAACAGCGTCCTCGACCATCTCGCCCGGCGGTCCCAGCACGACGCCCGCGAGCTGGACTTCAAGCTTGTCGGCCAATTTGCGGCCTTCGCCCAGCAGTTCGAATGATACAGGATGCACATTGCCGCGTTCGAGCTCGAGGAAGACCCACACGTGCCGGTAGTCTTTGAAATGGTCGGGAAGTTCTTTCTTTACACCGGCACGGCCGGGGGCAATGCGAGGGGTGGTTTGGCTTGCGGTCGACATTTTCTGCTCCTGGCCGTCACGTGCCGCTGTTGAAGGCCAGCTCATGTTCCAGCGCCGGCCGGCGGGTTAAGATATCGGCGATGAGTTCATCGGCTATGTCCTGCAAGCCCCTTTCCGCGGTGTCGATCTGCGCCGCCCTTTCTGCCCGTGCGGTGGGGGCGAAAACACGCTTGACGACTGTAGGCGAGCCACGCAGACCGCACCGGGTGAGATCGTCAATGCCGGCGTCGGCTGCAGTCCACTTCACGACTTGCCTGCGCGCCGCGCACAGAGCCTGCTGGAGCGAGCCCCGGCGGATTTCGTTGGTGTCTTCCAGCATGGTAATGAGGCAAGGGAGTCTGCTCTTCAGCAACTGGGTGCCGCCTTCGGCGCGACGCGCGACTTCGATCTCTCGCGTATCGAGATCGATGGAGGCAATCTTCGCGACATAGGTAAGTTGCGATAAATCTAGGCGCTTGGCTATGCCCGGTCCGACCTGGGCGGTATCGCCGTCAATCGTCTGCTTGCCGGTGAAGACGATGTCCGGCCTGCCGAAAGTCTCCCCAATTTTTGCGATTGCTTGCGAAAGAGCAAAGGAAGTCGCCAGCGTATCGGATCCGGCAAAATAGCGGTCCGTCAAGAGAACTGCTCGGTCAGCACCGTAACCGAGCGCCTTTCGCAGCGAGTCCTCCGCCATGGGCGGACCCATTGTGAGCACAGTAACCTCGCCACCATGAACGTCGCGCAGTTTGAGCGCTTCTTCGAGGGCGAACAGGTCGTAAGGATTGATGATGGTCGGAACACCCTGACGCATGATCGTGTTCGTCACCGGGTGCACGCGGATCTGTGCCGAATCCGGCACCTGCTTGATGCAGATTACGATATGCATTGGCGGTTTCTCTAAGCTCCCAGTCCGGATTCGTGCTTGGCGGTTCGCCTCATTGCCTGCATCGTTCATGCCAAGTCGTCTTCCTGCCTCTATTCCAGAAGGTGGCTTCGTTTGCTTCCGAGGAGGCGTCATGAGGACTGGATTTGTCGACTTCTCGACATTGTCGCGTCGCAGCCGTGTCGGGCTCATTACTTTCCGAACCGCTTCAGTGCAGAGTCGAGCGGGACGAAGGCGCGGCCAGGTGCGGGACATATGTTTGGATCGTGGTCCCTTAGCACCTTGAACACACGTTGCGTGAGCGGCGAGGAAGTCGCGAAATCTTCGTAGGCGCGTTCCAGCTTGGCGCGCACCCGCGCGGCGATTACCTGGTTAGGCAGACCGGAGAAATCTTCTTCGGCAAGGTATTGGCCCACGCGCTTCATGATATGGAGCCGCGAGACATTCATCACTTTCGGGTCGTAGGAGACGCCAAGGCAGGCGAAGAAGTCCTCCGCGGCCGACAGGCCCTTCAGTCGCGCTAGGATATCGGTGCGATCGATCGGGCGGCTATCAGCGGAGCAGTTCATTGTATTCTCCCGGCGCGTAATTGTGGTGTCGATGCATTGGTGACATTGCTGACGGCGTGCCGACCTCTGGCACGGCGGCTGGGCAAGAGACTTGGCGATCTCAAGCTTTTCTGAAGTGGTGAAGGCGACCCCGAGTTTGACTGCTCTCCATTGCGCAGGGTCGTCACGTTGAGGAAGACCTCACGGCTCGTCGGCTATTGTGCCGCTCGGACCCGGGCCGGAATGAAGCTGTTCTGCACCTCGCCCGCACAGTCCAGCACTGGGAACGGCCCGTAGCTTCTCGGTGATCGCAGGCAGGACCTCAAGCACGCGGTCTACGTCATCTTCGCCGTTGTCACGCGACAAGGAGAAGCGGACTGCCCCACATGCCGCGTTCATAGCGATCAGAACATGGCTCGGTTCCAGTGAGCCAGAGGCACAGGCGGACCCGGCGGAACAGGCGATTCCCAGCCGGCTCAGGACAATTGGAATTGCATCGCCTTCGATACCTTCGAATCCAATGTTTGCAGTGTTTGGCAATCGCTCTTGCGGATCGCCGTTGATGGATGTGTTTGGGATGCGCTGGATGATCCCGTTCTCAAGGCGGTCGCGCAACCATTTTATTCGTTTTGTCTCGTCCATGAATTTCAAGGCGAGTTCGGCCGCCATGCCCAGTCCGACTATGCCGGGTGTGTTTTCAGTGCCTGCACGCCGGTCGCGCTCTTGGTGCCCACCCTTGATCATGGAGGAGAAGCGCACGCCACGTCTTACATAAAGCGCGCCTATCCCCTTTGGACCATGCAGCTTGTGGGCGGAGAGCGACAGCATGTCGATCGCGGTCGATTTCAGCTCAATCGGAAGCCTTCCGACCGCCTGCACTGCATCAGTGTGGAAAAGCGCGCCGACTTCCCTGGCTAGATCGGCAAGCTTAACCACGGGAAAGATCGTACCGGTCTCATTGTTCGCCCACATTATCGAGACGATTGCCACTTGTGGAGTGAGAGCGGTTCTGTAGGCGTCCAGGTCGAGCCGGCCGTGGTGATCGACTGGGATAATGTGCACCTTGACGCCGCGCGTCTTTTCAAGGTGCGCGCACAACTTCAGAACGGCCGGATGTTCAACCGCGGAAGTCACTATTTCCGTTCGGTCGGGCATCACCTCCAGCGCCGAAAGGATGGCTGTACTGTCGCTTTCAGTCCCGCCCGAGGTGAAGATGATCTCGTCCTCGAATCCCGCGCCGATGAGGGCTTGCAACTGTTGCCTCGCCTTTCTCACGGCTTCAGCAACCGATGCGCCATAGGCGTGCATGGACGAATGATTGCCAAATTGCTCCGTAAAGAAAGGCAACATCGCTCCAACGACTGCAGGATCAACCCGCGTCGTTGCGTTGTTGTCGAGATAGACAGGGTTCATGGGAGTGATCCTTCAACTGCTGAAATGATTCAAGGGTAGGCGGGCCATTGAACCTCTGGCGCATATCGTATCTGGTAAGGTGGGCGGCCGGGCGAGCGATGGCTTGGCTGACCGGTCGCTGTCGACATTGCCCTTTGGTGGCGGCATCTGCCGGGAATTCAGCTGTTTCGGGCAATTTTGTTTGCTTGCCCACGGCAACGATCGATGATCGCGATTTGGCGCATCACCGAACGCAATTGTTCCGGGCCGACAGTGCGTGTCGGCCGGTTCCAGAGCGCCGGCGGTGCCGGTTCGACGCAGTATTCCTTGGCGTCGCTATAGTCGAACATAGCCTGTTCCCTCGCAATCATTTGCAGGACTTGCCGCAGCCGCACGTCTCACGCGCATTGGGGTTATCGAAAACAAAGCCGGATGTTTCGAGCCCAGTGACGAAGTCCACGGTCATGCCGGCTGCATGGGGTTGGGAGCCTCTATCCATGAACACCTTGAGCCCATCTCGCTCGATGATCGCATCGCCCTCACGTGAGACGCTCTCCAGGCCCATTGAGTATTGGAAGCCGGCGCAGCCGCCGGCATGGACCATGATGCGAAATCCTTCCGCCGGCTCGCTGGCGCGGTAAAGAGCGGCCTTGATGGCGGCAACAGCGTTGTCGGTGAGCGTAATCATGGCTCGATTTCTCCTCGGTCCGACGTTTTCGCGGATCATCTCGCATGGACCGTGCCAAAGGGAAGACGTGTCAAAAACCGTAGGACATCCCGACGTCTCTTATGCTCGATTGCTGGGGAGACGTCCGACAACCGACACTTACTGTCGGATTTGTCGCGTCCGCGTCACAGGAAGGGCGCCTGAGTTCGCGATGCACTCACGCGTAAAGCAATGAACAGAGCCAAAGATGTTCAGAGCTTGCCGCGGAGCAACTGGCACGATTTTTGTGAAGCCTTCGTTGCGGCGGCAAAATTGCCGGCCGATTCACCTTTGGGTTGCCCTCGCAATCGAAGAACGAAGGAGAGCAATATGATCCATCAGACCCGCCTTGAGTGGGAAAGCAGCACCGCCGGTGGTACCCGAATGCTCGATCGGCCGATTGGCGCCGACCACCCAACAATCGCTCTCTACCGGCGATTGGCCGCTGACCGCCCGGAGACAGGATTCGACTGGCATGTGCCTGACGATCGATCGCGTCCGCCGTGCACACCCCTGAGGCCCGTTTTTCGATCGATCGTCAAAAGAAGAACGGGGCAGGGGTAAAAACATGGATCAGCGCAAGAAGCGGTCGCCCAACGAAATCCGGCGTGCGTGGGAAGTCTGTCCGAACATTCCCGCGCGTGATTTCGCAGCCCAATTGGCCATTTCGGAAGCGGAACTGGTCGCGGCCCATTGCGGTTTCGGCGCGGCACGCATCGACCCGCGCGTCAATCACGTTCTGACGGGCCTCGAATTCGTGGGCGAAGTGACGGCGCTGACCCGCAATCAAGGTGCCGTGCACGAAAAGATTGGCGTCTTCAACAGAGTGATAACCGGCAACAATCACGCCATGGTCCTTGGTGACGAATTCGACCTTCGCGTCTTCCCGCAAGCTTGGAGGTATGGTTTCGCTGTTGAAAGGCGCCATCGCGGCGGAATCCAGCGCAGTTTGCAATTCTTCGACGCCACCGGCGCAGCAGTGCATAAGGTGCATCTCAGGCCGGTCTCCAACCTTCATGCCTATCGAAAGCTGGTGGCCGAGCTCGTATCCGCCAACCAGGAGCCGACCATGTCGCTTAAGGCGAGAGTAGCCGACCTGGGCGCGAGGACTGCGGACTGGGCCGGCACGGTGGACGACCTACGCGAGCACTGGAGCCGGCTGACTGACGTCAACCTTCTAAAGACGCTCAAGCTCAGCCGCTGCCAGGCTTTGCGCATGGTCGGCCAGGATTACGCTTGGCTGCTCGACAATGCCGCAGTTGGCGCCGTGCTCCAGCGTGCGGCCGAAGACGAATTGCCGATCATGTGCTTCGTCGGCAACCGAGGTTCTATCCAGACCCATTCCGGCTTAATCAAGTCGGTCAAGCAGATCGGGCCGTGCATCCATGTGCTGGACGAAACGTTCCGGCTGCATCTCAGGACCCACCAAATCCGTGAGGTTTGGGCCGTGCGCAAGCCGACCAATGACAGTCACGTCACCTCGCTCGAAGCATATGGGTCCGACGGCAAGATCATCATCCAGTTGTTCGGTGCGCGCAAGGAAGGCGAACGCGAGCGCGACGACTGGCGGGTTCTGGCGGAAAACCTGCCTCGTTTCCCCGACAGCTACATGAGAAAAGACCGATCGTCGTCGGTGGGACGCCGGCGCCCATCTGCCTCCGCAGCCAGTAGCCGGGCATTGAAGCCGAGACCGGGGACACGATGACGCAATAAGCGCGCTGTATTATCGCAACGCGATGAGCAGGAAGCAATTTGGCGCTGCCCCATCGACCGCATGGTTACGACGAAGCCGCGGCCTTTGGGCCGAGCTCAGAGGTGGCAATAGCGTGAACGCCGCCGACCGTCACTCCCCACCAGGCGGTCAGGTTTTGCGGTTCGGGCCGAGCAAAAATACTGTCAAGACAGCGAGGAACGTGGCAACCGCGCTGTAGACAAAGACACTGGCAATACCCGTGTGATCCACCAATAGGCCACCGAAAGTTGTGCCGGCTGCGATGGCCACTTGGAAGGTTATGACCATCAGTACACCAGCGCTCTCGGCCTGTTTCGGAGCGGCGCGTAGCACCATCCATGTCTGCAATCCGACCGGGACCGCGCCAAAAGCAAAGCCCCATACGGCAACTGCAATTGCCGAGGTCAAGGCCGATGCTCCCATAGTCAGGAGCGAGACAGCGGCTACGGCAATGAGCAGGGGCGGCAGGGCCGCGACCGCCTTGAGACTGTGTTTGGTGAGGAATGCGCCGGCTAAATTGCCGAAGACGCCGGCCGTGCCAAAAGCAAGGAACACGAGCGGGATTGACTTCTTTTCGAGCGCAGGAACGCTCTCGAGAAAGGCGCGGATGTAGGCGAAGCTGGCAAAATGGCCGGAAGCGACCAATAGCACGACTAGCACCGCAACCTTCATCGCCGGATTCTTCGCGACATCCAGCGGACTGCGGAATCTGCGCACTTCGATCGGAGGCAGTGGCGGAATGGTTACGAGTTGCACGAGCAGCGCAACGGCACTCACGATTGCGGCGACCTTGAACGAGGCTCGCCATCCCCAAATGTCACCGACATAAGCGCCGATTGGAGCCGCGCAGACGGAGGCGACAGAAACGCCGGTGAGGATGATCGACATGGCGCGCGGCATGAGGTGACTTGGAACCAGCCGCATCGCCAACGCTGCCGAAATAGACCAAAAACCACCAAGCGATATGCCAAGGACGACGCGTGCCGCCAGCAAAACCGGCAGCGACCCCGCAACCTCTGCCAGAACGTTCGACAGGATCAGCAGGAGCGTCATCGCCCAGATGACGACCCTGCGGTCCAGACGCTTTGTCACGATGGCGATTATCGGTGCCGAGATCGCCGCGACGATTGCGGTCGCTGTTAGCGCCTGTCCAGCCGTGCCCGTGGTGATACGGAGATCATGCGCGAGCGGTGTCAGAACGCTGGCGGGCAGAAACTCTGCCGTCACAAGCCCGAAGGTGCCGAAGGAAAGCGAAATGATGGCACCCCATGCAGGGCCAGAACGTTGATAGGGACTTTCTGGGTCAAGCCGATCTCGGTCGAACAAAGCCGCGTCCACTAAATCTGTCGCCGATTCGGTCATGAATGAGTTCTCCGGCTAGGAGCTGTTGCAGCAGGGGTGGCTACATCGCCGGGGATCAAAGCCGCGAGACCTTCCGGCGGCGGCCAGTCGGCATCAGTCGAGGCCTCGGCGCCCGACGCATCCGAGGCCTCATCGGAGGGCCGACGGACCCAACCGTCGACAATGCGGGAGAGTTCTCGGCGCGGTCGCATCGATCGCATTCGTCGAAGTGCGGTCTGTTCACTGCGAACCAAGCAAGCCGAACGCGGTGTCCTCGATCGAGGCCTTGATGGGGGGATGATCGACGATCTCTATATTGCTTTGAAGCAGGAAGTTCCGTCGCCATATGTGGTTATCCTGGCAGCCAGAATTGAGCGGTTGTCGCAAGCACCAAGGCGGTCGCAATGAGTGCAACGAGGCGGAAGTCTGATCGATGGCTGCGGTTCGATGGCCGCGCGATCGACAAAATTGAGGTGATGAGTTATCCCTTTTGAAGCCGTTGCTCCCAATTCTGGGATAAGGTAATTGCAGGCGGTCCCAGCAACGTCGGGCGGCCTTTTTGGTGATCGAATTCATGGGACGACACTCTCGGTCCGTGACGCATCTGCGAATGACTCCGCAAGTTCCGTGCCATCAACGACAAATCTGGCTCTGCTGAGCGGGTGGTGGAGGCACGAGCGTGGGCTATCCCAAGAGCTTGCCGCAAGGTTGTTCGAAGTTGAGGTGCCGGATAGACCGCAAATATGTCGGGCGGCCTGGGGTTGGCCAACACGAAGATGCGCAAGTTCAAAAGGACGAGCTGAACCCTTGCCGATATCCATCCGAGGCTGATCTGGAGAAGGTCAAGAACTGCGTCTTGAAGGCTTCCGCCGCACCGGCAAATGCTAAGCCAAGGTGCTGGGCAAGATGGACAGGGCCATCCAACCCGTCGACTGGACGCTCATTAATGGCGTCGGTGTGGCTCTGTAGCTGGCGAGAAAAACGCCCTGCTGAAAGACAAAAGCTCGTGTGGCCGGCTCTGAAGGACGGCCAGTGAGGCAGGCGAGGAGAGGCTATAGCCCATTCGTGTAGACTGATCTTGTCCCACGGAGGCGGCTAACCACCCCGCCAGACATCATCGAGGGGAGCGCCACTAGGCTTACCCCAAGTGTTGGTCATTTCCACCTGGGTGACCTCGGCCAAGTCACCAAGCCGCTTAGAGCAAGCTTTCGAACTGGATGCTCCCCGGGCACATGATCGGCTAGCTGTGAGCTTTCGGGAGGTTGTCCATTCGGACCGGACCGAGGAGACTGGAGTTACCACGCTTCAGCATCCATCGGAGGATCCGAATGAACATCCATAAGAATGCCCGTCTCACACCGCTGCGTCGAGAGGAGATGGCGCTGTCGGTGATAGAAGGCGCTTTCTCCAAAGCCCATGCGGCGCGTGTCTACGGCGTGTCGGCCAAGATCGTGGCGCGCTGGGTCGAGCGCTACAAGTCCGAAGGGCGGGCCGGCATGATCGACCGTTCCTCGCGGCCCGCCCATATGCCGCAGGCCACCGCTGCGTTGATCGCCGAGCGCATCATGGCGCTGCGGCGGCAACGTTGGACCGGCAAGCACATCGCCCATGAGGTCGGCGTCTCGCCCGCCACCGTTAGCCGGGTTCTCAAGCGTGCCGGACTGTCGCGGTTGCGGGATATCGAACCGGCCGAGCCGATCCGACGCTACGAGCGCGAGCATCCTGGCGAGATGATCCATATCGATATCAAGAAGCTCGGTCGTTTCGAGCGCATCGGTCATCGCATTACCGGCAAGCGCACCGGCAATGCCAGCTCGCGCGGCAGCAGTTGGGAGTTCGTCCATGTCTGCATCGACGACGCCTCCCGCATCGCCTTCTCGCAGATCCTGCCCGACGAGAAAAAAGAAAGCGCCATCGCCTTCCTCAAGGCGGCGGTGGCCTACTACGCCAGCCTCGGCGTCACGATAGCCCGCGTCATGACCGACAACGGCTCCTGCTACAGATCAAAGGCCTTCGCCAAGGCCTGCCGCGATCTCGGCCTCAAGCACGTCAGGACAAGACCCTATACACCCAAGACCAATGGCAAGGCCGAGCGCTTCATCCAGACAGCACTGCGCGAATGGGCTTATGCCATCGCTTATCCGACTTCAGATCACCGCGCCGCAGAGTTGCCGGTCTGGCTGCACAGATACAATTGGCACCGTCCCCACGGGAGCCTAAAGTCCAAAACACCTATCAGTCGCCTCGCTCTAACCGAGGACAACCTGTTGAGGCTCCACAGCTAGCGATCCCACCAGTTGAGTTGCTCCAAGTCGGTGTCTAGCTTTCTACATTCTGTGTCCGACGCTGGACAAGAATGTTGCAATCCCGACCAGCAAGTCAGCGCAGGCGCCACCTGTTGCCCAGCAAACGGCAAGGATTATCGAAAGACGAATTCGGCACGGAGCTTGCACCAACGATTGCATGCAAATGCCGACAGCATCTCATGAACGGTCTCTCGATTCTGGCGCGGTTAAATCGCGGCCGGTTCCAGATCATGTCCCGCCCGAAATGGTGAGGGACTTCAGCCTGTTTACGTCGCCCGGCATGTTGCCGACCGCTAACGGGGATCCGCATGCAGCGGTTGCTTGCGTTCATGCCGGGCCTCCGATCTTTTATTCAACCAGCAACACGCGCGACGGTCGGGGTACCTGGGTCATCACTCGCGCGAGCGACCAGCGCCGGGTGCTGCAGGACACCGAAACGTTTTCCAGCCATCGCAGCATCTTCGCCTCTGTGCTCGGCGAGAGCTGGCCGATGATCCCGCTTGAGCTCGATCCGCCATTCCACGGTGTTTTTCGCTCACTGCTCAATCCGCTGCTTTCGCCAAAGCGGGTAATGGCATTGGAGCCGGCTGTCCGGGAACGAGCGATCAAGCTGATCGACAGGATCGCCGCATCAGGCACGAGCTGCGACATCATGAAGGATTTTGCAGTTCCGTTCGCGGTCAATATCTTCCTTCGCTTTATTGGGCTTTCGGACAACGGACTAGAAACATTTGTCGGCTGGGCTAGAGATCTGCTCCACGGCGATAAGGAGCAACGACCACCCGCAGCCCGGACGATCGTGGCCTTCATCGACGAACTTGCCACCGAGCGCCGCAAGGAGCCGGTCGATGATTTCATGACCTTCATCGTGAAGGCAAAGGTCGAGGGTCGTCTGCTCAGTGACGAAGAAGTCCGTGGCATCGGCGTGCTTGTGTTCGTCGCGGGACTCGACACGGTCTCAGCAGCCATATGCTTCGACTTGGCCCATCTCGCGCGCAACCCCAAAGATCAGGAATTGCTACGAAGCGAACCGGACCGGATTGCCGTCGCTGCGGAAGAATTGCTGCGCGCCTATTCGACCATTCAGATGATCCGAGTGGCAACGAAGGATGTCGACTTCAAAGGCGCGCCGATCCGCAAGGGAGACTATGTTTCCTGTGCCACGATGATTGCCAATCGTGACCCGGCGGAATTCGAATGCCCGAATGAGATCGATCTGGCGCGCGAGGACAACCGGCACGCTGCCTTTGGCTATGGTCCCCATCGTTGTCTTGGCTCACACCTTGCCCGGCGGGAGATTGTCATTGGCCTGGAGGAGTGGCTGGCGCGCATCCCAGCCTTTCGGATCAAGACAGGGACTGAACCTATCACCTTCGGCGGCCATGTGTTCGGGATCGAGAATCTGATCCTGGACTGGTCCTGAAGTTTCAGCCAACGACATTGGAGTTCGCTATGCGTGTCGTCGTACATAAAGCCAGATGCCAGGGTCATGCGCGCTGCTGGGCGCGGGCGCCGAGAGTCTTCAAGCTTGATGACGCCGGCTACATCTTGCCCGGTGATATTGATGTTGCCGATGGGGAGCAACTGCTTGCCTCAAAAGGGGTACGAGCCTGCCCCGAACAAGCTCTGGAAGTTGACGAGCCCCCCGCTAACTCAGTTGTAGAGAGAGACACACGCAAAGTGCAGACTGGCATCGGGAAGGATAAAACAATCATACAATTCGCGACAGACCCTGTCGACCACGCGAAAATTACCGAACTGCGTGACCGAGAGGCGATCCGCAACTGCCTGTATCGGTACTGCCGCGGGATAGACCGCGCCGATGAGGCGGCGCTGCGTAGCGCATACTGGCCCGAAGCGTATGACAGGCACGGTCCCTATTGCGGACCGGCAGAGGACTTCATCCAATTTGCTCTCGGTCTGCCGGGGCACCGTAACATCCATCAAATCACGAACAGCCTGATCGACTTCATCAGTTCAGCAGAGGCCGCGGTCGAGAGCTATTTCACCGCGCTGCAACGCGGACCGGATACAGACCAAGAAATACGTCAGACGCTGCTTTGCGGCCGTTACTGCGATCTGTTTCAGAAGAGGCAGGACGAGTGGCGAATTGCGGAACGGACAGTCGTCTACGATTGGGTTGAGGAGCAAATCCCGCCAGCGATTCTTGAGGCAGATAGGTTCGGCCGGCGACAGCCGATTGGAGCACAACATCCAGACGATCCCATCTACCAGTTGCTCAAGGGTCACATCCCCACCGACCAAGATGGCGTCGAGGGTCCCCAACTGGGAGCTGCATAAGTGGGTAGAAATGGAGGATGAGCGCCCTACGGGAACGACATCTGTGTGGGGCCGCAACTGGCGGTCACTGCAACGATTTGGCTCGGCCCTTCATTCCGCCCAAGGTTGATGGGCTGAGATCACAAGCGGTCATCGTGGAGAAGCTCTCGTGAAACTGGCAGCACGCACCGTAATCATCACAGGCGCTGCGGGCGGGATCGGCCGTGCCCTGGTCGATATCCTTGCCGCGGACGGAGACACTGTAGTTGCGGTGGACCTTCCGGGCAGTGGTGTGGTTGAACTGGCTCGGGATCTCGGGTCGCCGCACGTCGGTCTGGAGTGCGATGTGTCGCGAGAGAAGGACATGCTCTCACTTTTCGGCCAGGTCGAAGCACGGTTCGCGCAAATCGATGTCCTCATCAACAATGCGGCGGTTGGACCCACGATGGATAGGATCATCGACACCGCTGTCGATACCTTCCGACGCGGCGTGACAGTGAACCTTATTGGGCCATTCGTTATGGCCCGGGAAGCGGCGCGGCGCATGAAGCCGGGCGGTGCGATCGTCAATGTGGCTTCGATGGCGGGCGTGGTCGGCAATCCCAGGCGCAACGCCTACGCAGCCTCGAAAGCTGGCGTGATCTCGTTGACAAAGTCCCTTGCATGCGAGTGGGCTATGCGAGGAATCCGCGTCACGGCGGTGGCGCCGGGCTCCGTCCGCACCCCAATGGTCACAGAACTGGCACGCGCTGGCAAAATGGACCTCGCGGCGATACGCCGCCGCGTGCCGATGGGGCGCTTGGCTCGCCCCGACGAGATCGCCAGGGTCGTGCGTTTTCTGAGCAGCACGCAGGCGCGCTACATCACCGGCTCGGTGCTGGCAGTCGACGGAGGCTGGATGTCATTCAACCAGCCGGGGGATGCTCACCCGCCGGTGGATGGTGCGCTCCAAGCCGAGCTCTCCTGTCCGGCCGAATGCACAGATGCGCGAATCGTGCTCGTCACCGGTGGCGCAAAAAGCATTGGCGCGGCCGTCGCTCGCCGCTTTGCCGCGAACGGCGACACCGTCGTGATTGCTGATAAAGATGGCACTGCAGCGGCAGAGCTGGCTACATCGCTCCCCGGCAAGCATCTGGCGAAATCGCTGGACGTGGCCGTCGAGAGCGATGTGGTGTCGATGTTCGAAGAACTGAGGGGACGCTTCGGGTATATCGATGTTCTGGTCAATAGTGCTGATACCGCCGACAGGATTGTGCCTGCGATCGAGCAACTGTCGAAACAGCTCGAACACGTCCTGGATGTCAACCTTACCGGCGCCTTCACCTGCGCGCGCGAAGCGATCAAGGCTATGCGCCCGGGCGGCGTGATCCTCAATCTCGGGTCGATCGACAGCTTTCTGCCGTTCGCGCCGCGCCATGCCTACGGCGCCTCCAAGGCGGGGATGGATATGCTGACCCGTTGCATGGCGGCCGAACTCGGGCCGGTCGGAATTCGGACAGCCACCGTCGCTCCTGGCCACATCCGCACGCCCGCACTTGCTCAGTTGGCCAAAGCCGGCCGCATCGACCTGACAGCAATCGGACGACGCATCCCCATGGGCAGGATGGGACGGCCAGAAGACGTCGCAGATGCATCGTTCTTCCTTGCTTCGTCTGACGCCTCATACATCAACGGCTCGATCCTCTACGTGGACGGCGGCTGGACCTCGTTCGGTGATGCGGGAAACGCCAGCGAACTCTATGACGAATGTTTTGCGGAGGCCGCAGGTTAATTGCCAGGCCTTCGCAGGGCGACCGGCCGAGCATTATGAAGCCTCGGCTCCACGACGCACCTGAGGTGCTTGAGATCCAAGCATGTGCATGCCGAGCACATTCCCGGTCGGCTGACGTGTCTATAACGAGGAGAAATCATGGAATTTGCCACTTTCATTCTGGCCGCCCAGCGTGGCTATCACCAATCCTCAGAAAGCGTCATCCGCAACTCCATCGAACAGGCCGTCGCTTCGGAGCAGGCTGGGTTCAACACCGCGTGGTTTGCTGAGCACCACTTCAACAATTACAGCCTCATACCATCCCCGCTGATGATGGTGGCGCACTGCGCCGGCTTGACAAGCACGATTCGCCTGGGCACTGCCGTCTGCGTGCTGCCGCTTTACCAACCGCAGCGCCTGCTGTCCGAGATCGGCTTCGCCGACATCGTTGCGAACGGCCGTCTCGAGCTCGGCGTAGGCTTGGGATACCAGCAGTTCGAGTTCGAACGGTTCGGCGTGGACATCGATGAGGCGCCGGCCGTCTTTTCGGAATACCTGGACATCATTCTCAAGGGCCTCAACCAAAACGTCTTCGAACACGACGGCCAGTATGAGAAGATCCCCCCAACAGCGATTTCGGTCCGCACAGTCCAGCAGCCGACGCCGCCTATCTGGATCGCTGGCGGAGCCGCACGGATGGCTCGGGCCTACCGCGAGGGGCACAATTTTTTTGTCACAGCCTTCCACGACGGCTTAGAGACTTTGACCACACTGCGTGAATCAGTCGAGAGGGCGGCGGCATCCGAGGAAAAGAACGTCACCGACGTCAAGATATCGCTGCTGCGCTGCTGCTATGCCAGCCACGACGAGTTGGAGATCAACAGCTATCTCGACAATGCCCGCTTCCAGCGCCGGCTTTCTGAAGCCCTGCATCAGCGCCGCCAACAGAGCCACGATGGCTACCTGCTGCAGGAGACACCGACCCAGCAGGATCTGTCCTTCGAGACCATGCGCAAAAATTTGCCGATTGGCAGCGTAAATCGCGTGATTGATCGCCTGCTGGAAGAGATCGATATCTTGAAACCGGACCAGATCGCAGTTCAGACTCAATTGGGCGACTTCGACCAAAAGACGATGCTGCGCCAGATCGAGCTCTGGGGCGACAAGATCATCCCTGCGGTCAACAAGGCGCTTTGTCATGCCGGAAGCTGAAGCCGGCCGTTACGATGATGGCTGCCTATCCAGCGCGCAATGGCGTGGGTCCGAGCTAGGGAGGAGCTTCGATCAGCATGTGCTGCCCTGCGTACATTCACGTTCGCTTGAGGAGGTCCAGGCGGGCGAGGTGTTGGCGACGGAGGGGACAGGCCTTTCGTCTGTCGAATTGCGTGATGTCTTGGCCGCAACTTTCCCGTCTACCTCCAGCAGCGTATTCGCTTTGGAGGAGTTGAGCGAGCCCGAGCCGGAACTGGAAGAGGAGCTGCTACGCCGGCTGCTGCTAGCGCATGCTGCGCCGGCCGACCCGGCGAGCGGCCGCTTGGCCAAGATCATCGCCCGGCGTGCGATGCGCACGGACCATCTTTGGCGGGATCTTGGCCTCTCAAATCGCGCTGAGCTCAGCCGCCTGCTTGCCAGACATTTTCCCGCGCTGGCGGCAGGCAACACAGAAAACATGAAATGGAAAAAGTACTTTTACCGCAAGCTGTGTGAGGCCGAAGGCTTTTCGTCATGCACTGCACCCAGTTGTCGGGAATGCCAGGACTTCGAAAGCTGCTTCGGCCCGGAGGAAGTTGAGAGTCGCCTCTCGCCGACCAGGAATGCCGGTTAGTCACTTCGCTTGATCGCAGCTGCGGACAAACGCTTATCGCGGCGCCGTAGTATGGAGGAAGGGATGTTCATCGCCTCGCGATATTTGGTGACGGTACGGCGAGCGACATTGATGCCGGTCTGCTTGAGCTGAGCAACGATGTCTTCGTCGGAAAGTACCTTGTCGAGCGATTCTTCGGCGATGATTGCCTTGATCCGATGGCGGACAGATTTGGCGGAGTGCGCGTCGCCGCCCTCGCAGGATGCGATTGTCGCTGTGAAAAAATACTTCAGCTCGAACACCCCGCGCGGAGTTAACATGTACCTGTTCGAAGCCACCCGGCTTACCGTCGACTGGTGCATTTTGATCCCGTCAGCGACATTTTTGAGACAGAGAGGCCGCAGATGGGCGACGCCGTGTGTAAAAAAGGCATCCTGCTGGCGCACGATTTCGGTCGCAACCTTAAGGATCGTCTTAGCGCGCTGCTCGAGGCAGCTGATCAGCCAGTTCCCTTTTTCCTGGCAATGGTCGAGAAACGCTTTGCCTTCCGGATTTTGATTGGTCAGCTGCGAGATTTCGGCGACATAGGTGTGGTTGATCAACACTTTGGGCAGCGTGGCCGGATCAAGCTCCACCCGCCATCCACCTTCGGACTTGGGCATTACCCAGACGTCCGGTACGATGGTTTCCGGCGTCCCGGACTGGAACCGGTCTCCAGGCTTGGGATCGAGCGCGCGGATTTCGTTCCTCATGTCGAGGAGATCCTCCTCGTCGACTCCGCAACGCTGCTTCAATCCCTGAAAATCCCCCCGTGCAAGCATCTCGAGATTGGCGACCAAAGCTGCCATAGCCGGGTCGAACCGGTCTTGCTGGCGCAGCTGAATCTCCAGGCATTCGCTGAGAGTTCGCGCAAAAATCCCCGGCGGATCAAATTGCTGCAAGATTCCGATGACCCGTTCCACATCAGCTTGCCGAACGTTTAACCTCCTGGCCAGATCGAAAAGGTTTACCTGAAGATAGCCAGTGTCCTCCAGATGGGCGGCGAGCTGTCCGGCAATCAGCCGCTCCTGGGGGGTGAACGGGGTGAGGGCGACCTGGCGGGCGACATGGTCGTGCAATGTTTCGGTGTGGGCGGTAAACTCCTCGACGGCAGGTCGATCGTTGCCGCTACTGCGTTGCGACTTCCATTGCCCGCGCCCGCCAGACGGCCCGCCAATGGGCGATTCGCCGATTTCGCTTCTGCTTTGACTGCTCCGCTGATCCACCCCTGACAGCGGCGAATCGTCGTCAAACGGGTCAGGCTTCAAAACGGGGTTCCTCTCGAGTGCCTGCTGCACGAGCTGATGGAGTTCAGTATGCGTCAATCGCAGCAAGCGAATAGCTTCAATGGCTTGAGGCGATAAGACCATACGTTGCTTCTGGCGTTGAAGCAGGCTTGCTGAGAGATGCATGTTGAACCGTAATCTGCCGAGGATGCTCTAGTGTGTGCTTGGGTTGTGTGAGACTTGCCACTTCTGGGTCATGCCGCCGCCTTCAGTTTGTCGAGAACGTTTTGCGGGGATGAAACGCCATAGGGGTCCGTCTCGCAGTTGTCACAGAAGCCTTCCTCCTCGAACCACTGCTCCACCACGCCATCGTCGATCAGAGCGGCGTATCGCCAGGAGCGCATGCCAAAGCCCAGATTGTCCTTCGCGACCAGCATGCCCATTTTGCGCGTGAACTCGCCCGACCCGTCTGGGATCAGCTCGATCTTCTGCAGCCCCAAGGACTTTCCCCACGCATTCATGACGAAAGCATCGTTGACCGAGACGCAGTAGATCGCGTCAATTCGCAGTTCCAGAAATTGATCATAGAGTTTTTCGAAATCGGGCAGTTGGAAGGTCGAGCAGGTCGGGGTGAAGGCGCCAGGCAGCGAGAACAGGATGACGCGCTTGCCCCCGAAATAATCGTCGGAGGTCTTGTTCTCCCACCGATAAGGATTTGGCCCCCCGATCGACTCATCGCGAACACGCGTGCGAAAGGTCACGAGAGGAACGTTCTTTCTGTCGGTCATTGATTTGCTCCCAGGCCAAAGTGGTACGGTGCATTTTTCGGTTAAACTGAAGCGGCATCGACTTCGGTCGACAGTTCCGGCAGCCTCGCGCCTTGGCGTGGTTGCCTCGGACCGGTCTTGTGCAAGACCGCCCCCGAGCAGGCACGTTTAAAGGCGACGAGCTTCCGCGGAGACGGGGAATTTCGCTCGCGTGCTTTATCGAGCTTTGAGAGGTAGGCATGGTCTGCAACCGTGATTTTGACTGCGTTCTATCGACCGAGTCGCAAGCGCCATGCCAATTGACCCGATGCCTTGGGTTCACTTCGGTTTTTGCAGCAACTTTCGTGTTGTGCAGTAATGCCGGTCGATATTATTGCTCAAGCAGCACTGGAAATTGGGTGCGACTCCGTTCGGCAAACCCGGCCTTTGTCCGAAGCCGGACACGAATGTCGGAAATAGCCAAACGCCAGGATCTGGGGCGGGTTAAGAAACGTTGCCGTGGGCACCGGCTTCAGCACAATTGCGCCACGCGAGCATGGCTCCCAGCGTCAATGCCGTGCAGCAGCGAGACGAAGTCACTGCAGAATATCAACCTCTGCGAAGTCGTTGAAACCCAGCATGTGCGAGCCGTTCGAGGCGCAGATCAAGGCATGCTCGAGGAAGAGCTCGTGCTCTCGGCAGCAAGTGTTGCGACGTCTGACAAGGATCGTCGCGCTTCAAGGAAAAGAACCTGAATGGTGCACGGCTTGTGAAGGCCGGCGCATGGAAATGGCTGGGCTGATCATCCTCCATGAGGGTTGAATGAAGAGCTGGCCCCTATCTCCCTCAGCTGCAACGGGGGGAGGTAGGGCATGTCCGTCTATCGCGCTGGGTAACATTCCTCGGTGAGGCAATAAGGGGGAGCAATTTCTCATTTCGGCAGACACGACCCAGCTCTCCTTTCATGCGCTGATTCCCCCAAGGGAAATCGCGACTCCAGGCTTCCTATGCAGCGAATCGCGGTGCTGTCCGATGTCCGACAATGTCGGATGCGGATCGTAGCTGGGCTAGATCCGTCACTTTGCCTCGATGGTTTCCCACTGGCCTTATATCTGCTTCGCCCCAAATGCGGCGACATAACCTGTGCGGCATCTGTGAATGGATCGACTTCAATCGAGACCTCGGAGGTCCCGATGCGCGAAGGGAGCTTGCCGATATGACGGCCACCATAGCGAACCACGGTCCGGACGACGAGGGGACTTGGATCGGCGGGCCTGCGGCGCTGGGACACCACCGCCTGGCAATCATCGATATCCAGGGCGGCCGTCAGCCGAGGATGCTCCAGGAGGATGGCCGACCTGACTTGGTGCTCGTCTACACGGGTGAGACTTACAACTACCGCGAGCTGCGTCAACAGCTGGCCGGCCTAGTCCATCGCATGAACACGAGCAGTGACACCGAGGTGGTGCTGCACCGCCCCCGCGAGTGGGGCTCTTCGGCGGGTACACTTTTTTCACGAAATCCGTGAATGTTTCTCGCGACATCATCCCGCAATCGGTGGTGCAGCGGGTGAAGAGCCCGTATCCGGCTATCCAGAATGCCGCCTACGACAAAATACTACGTACGCGGTTCACTGCGATGCTGGACGACCTAGTGCCGGCAGTGGCACCGCTGTTGTCCGTCGACAGGTCCCGCGCTTGCTCGGTGCGACCAACAACCTTAAGCGCTAGGGCGTAACCTGACCCTGCAAGATCTCCTCACCGACTATAAGGTGCGCCTCACGATCTGAGACGATGGGACAGGATGGCTAAGGAGGTGCGCCGTCTTGCATGCCCCGCCACCGAGGCGAACCCTCTTGGCTACGCGCGCCACAGCGACGCTCCATATCGTCAGGCCTGCGTCTCATGCTCAGATGAGCCGGTATTTGGCTCTCTCATCAGCAAACCGAGAGAGCCCATGCCAAGACGGAAGCAAGCAAGACGAACGAGCGTCAGAGATATCCTGCGCCTGACCCATAAACAGGGCAGTCCGGTGGGCCAGGTGGCAGAGCAACTGAGGTTCGGCAAGACTTCGGCTTCCACCTATCTGCGGGCGCTGGAGACGGGCTGTCGTGCAGGCCCTGCATGCGGCTTTGAGGACGATGCGATGTTGAAACACCGTCTGTTGCGCCGAATCGGCCGTCGGCCACACGTTGGGTCGTCATCAGGTTCTCGACAGCTTGCCGGTGTCAAATCCAAACCGTGGTCGGCGATCCCCACCAGGGTGGGAAGGCAGCGCTGATATAGCCGAACGTCGATCAAGTCACGATCAACTATTGCCTCATGTCACATGCCCTGCGGGACTGAAAAACGGAGAAGAACATGTGCGATGCAAAACTGAAGACCGTGCTTTCGCTTTTTTCGCCGGTGGCCAGCAAATTAGATGCTCTCTCGTCCAACGGACCAGCGACGGATGCAAATTGCGTTAAGCTAAATACGAACGAGAACCCGTTTCCGTTGCCGAAGAGCGTAATGCAAAGTGCAATTGCTGCGATCGAACACCAGTATCTTTATCCGGAAGACGACAATCTCAGCTTAAGGGCAGCTGCCTCCGATGCTTACGGATTTTCCAAAGATCAGGTGATTGCCGGCAACGGTTCGTCGGAGCTGCTCGGACTCATCTACAGAGCTTTCCTCGCCCCAGGAGATAGAGTGGCGATGCTGTCGCCCGGATTTTCGTTCAACCGTAAACTTGCCATGTTGCAGGGTGCCGAGTTTCTCGAAATCGCATCGAGCGAAGCTCATCCCCTGCCGATAGAAAAACTGCTGTCCGGCCCCGCAAAAGACGCGAAGTTCATTCTGTTGGCTAATCCGAACAATCCGACCGGAACATTCGTGCCGGTGGCCGAAATCGAACGCCTTGTGGAGCAAGCAGATCGCTTGGTCGTCTTGGATGAGGCCTACGTTGACTTCGCACCCGACAATGCCCTGCGCCTCGTCAATAGACATCCGAATCTTTTGATCTTGAGGACTTTTTCAAAGAGCTATGCTGCTGCTGGCGTGCGAGTCGGCTTCGGTTTCGGTCACCCAGAAATCATTGGCAGGCTGCGCAACATCCAGAATGTCTTCAACATGAACGTGATCGGGCAGGCGGTCGGGAAAAGCATTCTTGCGCATCGCCACGCCTACGAAGAGAACCACAGGCACATCAAGCATGAACGACAGCGAGTGACCCTGGCGCTGTTGCAACTTGGCTTTTCCGTAACACCCTCCCACGCAAACTTTTTGCTGGCCCGTGTGCCGGCGGGACAGGAGGGCTCATGCTGGCAAGCCGCGTTGAAAGAGCAGGCGATCCTCATCGCCAGCTTTCCTGACGTAGATTTGAAGAACTGTATTCGCGTCAGCATTGGCACCACAGAGCAGATGGACAAATTCCTTGCTGCCGCCAAACGCGTCTGTATGAGCTTTAAGAAGAATCGCGGTGTGCACAAGCATTAAGTCAATTCACATTAAGCGCCAAGTAATAGGTGCTGATATGTCGCCAGCTATGATGATTAGCGAATAAATAATAGGTAATTTGGAGAACAATTAATTGAAGAAAATTTCCGCTTCGGGCCTGACCTTCGGCATCTTCGATCATCTGGACGAAAACGGCGATGACATCGCACAACAATATGCAGATCGGCTGAGCCTAGCAGAAGCGTGCGATGGCTATGGCTTTTATGCGTATCATCTCGCCGAGCACCACTGTACGCCGCATGGCAGAGGTCCATCACCGAATTTGTTCTTAGCGAGCGTCGCCCAGCGAACCCGCAGTCTTCGTGTTGGTCCCATGGTAATGCTACTTGCGCTCTATCATCCGCTGCGTGCCTTCGAGGAGATCTGCATGCTTGATCAGTTGAGCGGCGGCAGGCTTGAACTCGGCATAGGGCGCGGCTCTGCTCCCACTGAATTGGGATACTTCGGGGTTGCTGTAGAAGCAGCACCAGAACAGTATGCGGAGGCCAGTGAGATTCTCATCAATGCGATGAAAGGCGGGACGCTTTCTTATCAGGGCCGCCACTTTGAGTTGAAAGATGTTCCGCTGACGTTGAGACCTCACCAATATCCCCATCCGCCGACATGGATCGCCACCAATCGACCCGAGCCGGCTAGCTGGGCCGCTGCGAATGGGGCAAACATCGCCTGCGTCGGACCTTCCACTTCTGTTCGCAGCGTTACCGACGCGTTCCGCGCCGCCCGAATTCACGATGCTGACATTGGCCAGCAAGCGCCATTTCTTGGATTGCTCCGAATGGTGGTGATAGGGCGTTCTGAAACAGATGCGTATTTGCTCGCAGCACCTGCCTATGAACGATGGCTCAATAGCTTCAAATTTCTATACGAACTAAATGCCATTTCCACTCCACCAAACTTGCCTTTGAACTTCGATGCAGCAATTGAAAGTGAATTGTGCGTCGTGGGAACGGCAGATTCTGTCCGAAAAGCTCTCCTTGATCAGCTGGAAGAGGCAGGTGCTAATTATCTTCTGTGTCAACTGGCATTTGGGGATTTGCCGCTGGATGCCTCACTATACACCGCATCGGCCATTCGATCCGAAATCATGGCTCGAGTTGCCGCATCGTGAATCCGTCGTGTGATTGGAGGAGCAGCGGCAGCGCTGCTCCTCATTGCGAAACGGTTGTGGGGGCCGGACTCCTGTCAGGTGTAAACCATTGGAGCACGTCCTATCTGATCCAGGTCATATCCTGCGGCTTTGAAGTAGTTGGCACATTCGGCTGGGGTGAAGAGGTCGACGACCGCGCCGAGGCCTTGCCCCTCTGATCTAATCCGGTTTGAAGTTCGTTCTGGCCCATCCAGAGGATCAGGACATGAAACGCAGCCGCTTCTCTGAAGAGCAGATCATCGGAATTTTGAAGAAACACGAGGCCGGGGTATCGGTTGGCGATCTGTGCCGCAAGCACGGGGTCAGCGACGCCTCGATCTACAATTGGAAGGCCCGCTTCGGCGGGATGGATGTCACCGAGGCTCGGCGACCTGAAGGGCTGGAGGACGAGAACACGCGCCTGAAGCGGCTTCTGGCCGACGCCATGCTCGACAATGCCGCGTTGAAGGACCTTGTGGGAAAGAAATGGTGACGCCCGCCGCCAAGCGGAAAGCTGTCGCTCGCCTGAAGGAAGGCTTCGGGATGAGCAAACGGCGGGCGTGTAAAGCCATCGGCTGTTGCCGCATGACGGTTCGCTACCAGACCAGCAGGCCGGACGACCGGGAGGTTCGCGAGCGGATGAAGGCGATCGCGCAGGAGCGTCGCCGGTTCGGCTACCGGCGTCTTCTCGTGATGCTGAGGCGGGAGGGCCTGGTCGTGAACCACAAGAAGCTGTTCCGGCTCTATCGGGAGGAGAAGCTCGCCGTTCGCCGCCGTGGCGGCCGCAAGCGGGCGATCGGGACCAGGGCGCCAATGCTGGTGCCGCTGAGGCCCGACGAGTGCTGGTCGCTCGACTTCGTATCGGACCAGCTCACCGACGGGCGCCGCTTCCGCATCCTGGCCGTCGTCGACGACTGCACGAGACAGTGCCTGGCACTCATCGTTGATACGTCTCTCTCGGGCATGCGGGTTGCCCGCGAATTGGACCGGCTCATCACTAGCGCGGCCGGCCCAGGATGATCGTCAGCGACAATGGCAGCGAGTTCACCTCGAACGCCATCCTCTCCTGGGCGGATCAGAACCGCGTCGATTGGCATTACATTGCGCCCGGCAAGCCGATGCAGAATGGCTTCATCGAGAGCTTCAACGGCCGACTGCGCGATGAACTGCTCAACGAGACGCTGTTCACCTCGCTGGCTCAGGCGCGCGTAGCCATCGCCCTGTGGCACGCCGACTACAACACCGCGCGGCCGCACTCCCAAATCGCCTGGCAGACCCCGGCCAAGTTCGCCAGCACCTTCAATCCGCGACGGTCGCTCGCGCTGCGCTATGCCAAAGGCTCCGCGCCAGCGCCCGTTGCTTCACCCGCCCAGCAGGGCACAACCCACGCCGGAAACGAACTCAAAACTGCTGGGGCAACGTCAGTCCCATAGAGCCTTGATGGTCGGCCTTTGCTCGCAGCAGCGCCTTAGGTTGGGCGAAGGCGTTCTCAATCGGATTGAAGTCGGGACTGTAGGGCGGCAGGTAGAGCAGGCTCGCCTGCGGCCTCAATCGCGCCGCGCAGGGTTCTCCAGGCGGATGTCGCCAATGTCAAATTTGCTGGCATCCATGTCGCCCTCGCTTTCTGGTTCGAGATCGGAAAATCGCCGAATAATCAGCACATCAACCTGCGCCTGAAGGAGCTCACTGCCACTTTCGGCTGGCGGGGTGTGCCGCCCCACAATTAGAATGTCAATTGTCGTGCCAACCGCACAAGCGAAGGCCAGAAAGCCAACATGTGTTCTGCGGCTTAATTAAGAGTCAGCCGATGTCGGCCGAACATCACCTTGTCTCGAAGTCGACGATCCGACAGCAGATTGCGAAAGTTGGCGCGATGCGAAACAAACTGCTGAAGCGCTCAACTTTTATTGATCACGCGTGTTGGACGCGACGCACTCCCGTTCCAATCGGGCTGAGCGCAAATTCTCCCGGTTCACAAAACTGAGTCGCTGGAGTAGTGGGGGCGCAGAGAAATCTCCGGTCGCAGCCTTACCCGGTCAAAACAAGGATACCAATGATGAAGACTCTCGCCGTCTGCTCTGGCGGATTGGACTCCGTTTCCCTTGCTCACATGGTGGCAGCGGAGCACGAACTCACCGGCCTTCTATCTTTCGACTATGGCCAACGGCACAGGAAGGAATTGGGCTTCGCCGCTCTTTGCGCGCAGCGACTGAAGGTCCCGCACCAGATCATCGACATCGGCGAAATTGGCCGTGGCCTTTCCGGCTCAGCGCTGACTAGCAGTATCGACGTGCCGGACGGCCACTACGCCGAAGACACGATGAAGATTACGGTGGTGCCGAACCGCAATGCCATCATGTTGGCAATCGCCTTCGGTCTCGCCGCCGCCCACAGCGCCGAAGCGGTGGCGGCGGCCGTGCATGGTGGGGACCATTTCATCTATCCCGATTGCCGTCCGGCCTTCATTGAAGCTTTCCAGACAATGCAAGACCGCGCGCTCGACGGCTATGCGCAGATACGCCTCTATGCACCGTATGTGAATCTCGGAAAAGCTGACATTGTTGCGGATGGCGCAAGATACGGCACCCCGTTTGCTGAGACCTGGTCCTGTTACAAGGGCGGCGTGCGTCACTGCGGACGATGCGGGACCTGCGTCGAGCGGCGCGAAGCGTTCCATCTCGCCGGGCACGCTGATCCCACCGACTACGAGGACGCCGATTTCTGGCTTGAGGCGCTGCGCAGGAGGCGCGCGTAATGTTCCACATCACCAAGGAATTCCACTTCTCGGCCTCGCATCAGCTCACCTCCTTGCCTCCCAACCATCAATGCGCGCGCCTGCACGGGCATAACTATGTCGTCGTAGTGGAGCTGTCGGCCAAGGAACTGGACGCCCACGGCTTCGTGCGCGACTATCACGATCTGGCGCCGCTCAAACGCTACATTGACGAGAGCTTCGACCATCGGCACCTCAACGACGTGCTGGGACATGAGAAGGTCACGGCGGAATGCCTGGCCAGACATTTCTATGAATGGTGCAAGGCACGTCTGCCGCAGACCGCGGCCGTGCGCGTTAGCGAAACACCGAAAACTTGGGCGGAATACCGTCCGTGACCGACATGCATCCCGCAATCCGTGTGAGCGAGATATTCGGGCCGACTATCCAGGGCGAGGGCGTGCTCATCGGCTTGCCGACGGTGTTCATCAGAACCGGCGGATGTGATTATCGCTGTTCATGGTGCGACAGCCTTCACGCGGTGGACAATCAGTATCGCCATGAATGGCTACCGATGCCGATCGATGCCGTGTGGCAAACCGTCCATGCGCTTTCCGGCGGCAGGCCGGTTATGGTCTCCTTGTCAGGCGGCAACCCGGCCATTCAGCCGTTCGGTCCCCTCATAGAACGCGGCCATCGCGAGGGCTATCGTTTTGCACTGGAAACGCAGGGTTCCGTGGTGAGGGAGTGGTTTGCGGATCTTGACGTGCTGACCCTTAGCCCAAAGCCGCCGTCCAGCGAGATGACCACCCGTTGGGCTGCGTTTGATGCATGCCTCGAAGCGGCGCAAGAGAAGCCGCAAATCGTGCTCAAGCTCGTCGTTTTCGACGAGAGTGACTATGCCTACGCCAAAGAAGTCGCGGCGAGATATCCGCACCTTCCGATCTATCTGCAACCCGGCAATCACACGCCGCCGCGCCCTGGCAGTGAAGACGCCTCTGTCGACTTGGACGGAATAATGATGCGAATGGAATGGCTTGTCGAAAGGGTGACTAGCGACAGGTGGTTCGAAGCCCGCGTGTTGCCGCAGCTGCACGTTCTGCTTTGGGGTAACAAGAGGGCGGTCTAGTCTGCGGCTTGCGTCGCACCGGAAGGCCGGGCTCCAACGGCTTGGCAGGCTCTCTTCGCGTGCCGAGTACAGCCGAGCTTTGTTCGCGTCAGCGGTCTCGCGATTGTGCGGCTGGAAACCGCCCGGACACCCCGCTGCCGGCGTGTGTCACCTTGACTCCGATGAGCTGTCGTCACGCAAAGTTGAAATCCGCAAGAACTGGCCTTCTCGCCCCACCTGCTCCGTCGCAAGCACGTCATCCCCTCATCCTTGTCCAGCTCTTATCGATGTATCTCATTGTCCGGCCTGACGCACGACTGTCAGCATGGGAATGCATCCATTGCGCAAATGCCTTCCATAAAGAAGATCGATTTCCTCACTGGCCCAACGTGAAATATAGCAACGTTTTCGTGGCGTGGGTCGGCTGCGTCGGGAGTAGCGATGAAAACGTATTAGGGTCGCCTGCGTCTCCTTGGGCAGCGAGTGTAAAGTATAGCGATGCGGCCTCCGGCGCGAACGGCAGCCGCGCAGTGATCACCTTCGCCTGTGCCTTTGCGGCGGGGGTCAAGCGCTGGTCTGCTCAAATTTTTTATCGTTTAGCTGGTTGAAACTGCTCCCGTTGCGGGCTGCAGAAGCCGGCCAGCCGAGAAACGGCAGCCGCACTTATGAAAGCACGCCAAGGCATGCGGGCATCTATCAGTTGCAAAGGACAATACTGGCCGCGCCGATTGGCCATCACGCGTCCATTAGGGCAGCCACCAACATCAGTTCGCAAGAGGAGCAAAAGTAATATGTATCGTCGTCACCTGATCAAAGGGTTGGTTGCGCTCGGCGCATGCCGGATTTGCGTTCAAGCCGCCCAAGCGACCAGTGCCCATTGGGGGTACACCGGTCCGGTCGGACCGGAGCACTGGGCTGATCTGGATAAGGAAAATTTCGTATGCTCTGCCGGCACGCAGCAATCGCCGATCAATATCAACAGCGCGGTCAAGGCGGATATCCCGCATATCGCCATCGGCTGGCACAAGGGCGGCGGCAATATGGTGAACAACGGCCACACCATTCAAATCAATATGCCACAAGGCAGCACGCTGACCCGCAGCGATCGTGTCTACGAACTGGTACAGTTCCATTTCCATGCGCCAAGCGAACATCACGTGGCGGGCAAGAGCTTCCCGATGGAGGTGCATTTCGTTCACAAGGACACGCAAAGTGGTACTCTGGGCGTGCTGGGCGTCTTTTTAACGCCCGGCGCGACAAATGCCAGCTTTGCTGCCCTTGCTGCGGCCTTTCCCGAACTGCCGAATGGGGAGGTGACGATCGACGAGGTGAATCCCAACTGGCTTCTGCCAGCCTCGCTTGGCTATTGGACTTATGAGGGCTCACTGACGACGCCGCCGTGCACCGAAAACGTCGAGTGGATGGTGGCGATGGAACCGGTTGACGTTGATCCGGCAGACATCCAGCGATTTGCCTCCCTCTACCCGTCGAACGCGCGCCCTATTCATTCACCCAATCGACGCTTCATCCTGCGCCAGAGTTGAGCGCCGCCCCAGCGGTTCCGCACGGTCCAACATTCTTGGCACAAGTTGGCGCGAAGCCTCCTCTTCCGGTCTGGCGGTCTGACGGCGCTCCCCAAGCTGGCTAGTCTAAATGATAGGGATTCGGTGCCGACACCACTCGTCCCAAAGACGTCGCGGCGAGGTTTGTCTGCAACCCGGCAATCACACGCCGCCCCGCCGTGGTAATGAAGACGTCTCTGTCGAGTCCGACGGAATATGATGCGCATGGAATCGCTGGTAGAAAAGGTGACCAGCGACAGGTGGTTCGAAGCCCGCGTCTTGCCGCAGCTGCACGTTCTACTCTGGGGTAACAAGAGGGTGGTGTATACCTTCTCCTAGCTTCGCCGCCAACTACTCGGTTTTCCGAATTGCTCTCTATATTCTTGAAGACGATGCGTTCGTTAAAGACATGTGCTGCGCACCTGGTGTAAAAGCTGCTCTCATCATGCAGAGGTCAAGCCAGTCGGGCTCATCCGAGGCTATGGCCGTGAGCACTGTTCAGTTCGGCAGAGAGGGCGCTTTTGTACACACTTTGCGATCGTGGCGGCCCCGTGGGCAGATCTGCAAGCTGCCGCGACACTAACCTCTCGAAGCCCGCCCGCCCGCCTGTTGATGCGTGTCTCCCAGTAAGATTCCTGTCCAAGAACGTGATAATCTTCTTGCCAGTGTTGTAGCTGATGTTGCCCTTGATGCCGCAGCCTACCGCGGCGGGACCAAACTCAATGGCAAGCAGGCCGGCTAGGATCGTGCAGCCAGTCGCGAGCCTCGCCCACAACGGGGTCTCACGCGCATGAGGGCGCCGACCATGGGTTCGGCGGTTCGTACGCGTATAACACGTATCTTTCTGAAAAAATCAATGCTCTCGGCTAAGCTACTGAATTATTTGGCTTCCATATAGCGCGTCGGCGGAACCAACTTGTAGACGGGCTATGAAAGGTTAAGCGCGGATGTCTATCGGCCGCCGGCGTTCCCGCTCTGTAAGCCTGCCTGAACTACCCGCGCCGCGGTCAAGCCCCAGGCTCCTGCTCATCCAGCGACCGCCCGATCAATGGCAGGCTGGAAAGACAAGAGCCGATGTCTTCCGATGGTCTCGCCATCAGCTTTGGGCTAACTTCCCCATTCTCCCGCTTCGAGCTCGACACACGGCGGTTTGGATGGCGCACGACAATCTGTGTCGGCTTTGTCGTGTCCGTGACAGACGCCTGAAAGGCCCGTTCGCGCGTTTTGCCGCCGTCTAAGCGGCTGGAATTTAATGACAAAGTTTTTTCTGGGATCGGCCGATCACGCTGGTACGCTTTTTGCGATGCTTGGTGTGAGGCGGCACGAGCTGCCTATCGGCACTTGTGTCGCGGGCAGTCGCGATGATTAGAACGAAGGAAGGAAAGCTATTATGTCAGGTCTGCGTCAGATCGCCTTTTACGGAAAAGGCGGCATCGGCAAGTCCACCACGTCCCAAAATACGCTCGCTGCCCTTGTCGACCTCGGGCAGAGAATCCTCATCGTAGGATGCGACCCCAAAGCCGATTCCACACGCTTGATCCTGAATTCGAAAGCTCAGGATACCGTCCTGGATCTCGCCGCACAGGAAGGTTCGGTGGAAGACCTCGAACTCCAGGACGTGCTCAAGGTGGGCTACAGAGGCATCAAGTGCGTGGAGTCCGGCGGCCCCGAGCCGGGTGTCGGTTGCGCCGGCCGCGGCGTCATCACCTCGATCAATTTCCTCGAGGAGAATGGCGCTTATGACGATGTCGATTATGTCTCCTATGACGTCCTCGGCGACGTGGTATGCGGCGGCTTCGCCATGCCGATCCGCGAAGGCAAGGCCCAGGAGATCTATATCGTCATGTCCGGCGAGATGATGGCGCTCTATGCCGCCAACAACATCGCCAAGGGCATCCTCAAATATGCCCATTCGGGCGGTGTGCGGCTGGGCGGGCTGATCTGCAATGAACGTCAAACCGACCGCGAACTCGATCTGGCCGAAGCACTGGCTGGCCGATTGAATTCCAAGCTCATCCACTTCGTGCCCCGCGACAACATCGTCCAACATGCCGAACTCAGGAAGATGTCGGTGATCCAGTACGCGCCGGACTCAAAGCAGGCAGGGGAATACCGCGCTCTGGCCGAGAAGATCCACGCCAATTCGGGCCAGGGTACGATCCCGACGCCGATCACCATGGAGGAGCTGGAGGAGATGCTGCTCGACTTCGGCATCATGAAGACCGACGAGCAGATGCTTGCCGAGCTTCACTCCAAGGAAGCGGCGAAGGCGGCGGCCCAGTAGTGACATTAGCGCTGCCATGAATCGGCGCGCCTTGCAGAGAACGGCGCCTATTCTTTGAGGCGTCACCCAACCTTGAAAGGGGGACTCATGAGCCGGGAATACGAGAATGACGGTGCTCTTCATGCGAAGCTTATCGAAGAGGTGCTGTCGCATTATCCCGACAAGGCGGCGAAGCGCCGCAAGAAGCACCTCAACGTCGCAAAGAGCGGCAACGAGGCTGGCGGGGAAAGCGAGGTCCTTTCCGAATGCGACGTCAAATCGAACATCAAGTCCATTCCCGGGGTGATGACGATTCGCGGCTGTGCATATGCTGGTTCGAAAGGCGTGGTGTGGGGGCCAGTCAAGGATATGGTCCATATCTCGCACGGCCCGGTCGGCTGCGGCCAATATTCTTGGTCGCAGCGCCGCAACTACTACGTCGGTACAACGGGCGTCGACACGTTCGGGACAATGCAGTTCACCTCCGATTTCCAGGAGAAGGACATCGTCTTCGGCGGCGACAAGAAGCTGGAACAGATCATTGACGAGATTGAAGTCTTGTTTCCGCTCAACAACGGCATCACCGTGCAGTCCGAATGCCCTATCGGCCTGATTGGCGATGACACCGAGGCCGTTTCTCGCAAAAAGACCAAGGAGTATGACAAGACGATCGTGCCGGTACGCTGCGAGGGCTTCCGCGGCGTCTCGCAGTCGCTTGGCCACCACATCGCCAATGATGCAATCCGGGATTGGGTCTTCGACAAAAAGGATGTCAAGTTCGAGGCCGGCCCCTACGACGTCAACGTCATCGGCGACTACAATATCGGCGGCGATGCCTGGGCCTCGCGCATACTGCTTGAGGAGATAGGGCTGCGCGTGGTTGGCAACTGGTCGGGTGACGCCACACTCGCAGAGATCGAGCGCGCCCCGAAGGCTAAGCTCAATCTTATCCACTGCTACCGGTCGATGAATTACATCTGTCGGCATATGGAGGAAAAGTATGGCGTCGCCTGGATGGAGTACAATTTCTTCGGTCCCTCCCAGATCGAAGCCTCTCTGCGCAACATAGCCAAGCATTTTGGGCCGGAAATCGAGGAGAAGACCGAAAAGGTCATTGCCAAGTACAGGCCGCTTGTTGATGCGGTCATCGCCAAGTACCTGTCGCGCCTGGAAGGAAATACCGTGATGCTCTATGTGGGCGGCCTGCGCCCCCGCCACGTCGTCACGGCCTACGAGGACCTCGGCATGGTCATCGTGGGCACCGGCTATGAATTCGCCCACAGCGACGACTATCAGCGCACCGGCCACTACGTGAAGAACGGCACGCTGATCTACGATGACGTGACCGGCTATGAGTTGGAGAAATTCATCGAAGGGATTCGCCCAAATCTGGTCGGCTCGGGAATCAAAGAAAAATACCCGGTGCAGAAGATGGGCATACCGTTCCGCCAGATGCATTCCTGGGATTATTCAGGCCCGTATCACGGCTACGATGGCTTTGCCATTTTCGCACGTGATGTGGATCTCGCCATTAACAACCCGGTCTGGGACCTATTCCACGCGCCTTGGAAAAGAAGCCGGGGCGATGAGCGGGCGATGGCTGCCGAATAAACATTTGCTTCAGCCCCAGTCTCCCACTGAGACGGTGAACTCCCGCGGCCTCTGATCCGCCGGAGCCTGGAACGTCTTGACGTCCTGAGCTGCCGTCCCGCGCAGCCAGATGCAAAAGAGGTAATCATCATGCCGCAGTCGGCTGAAAAAATTCTCGATCACGCTCCCCTGTTCCGCGAGCCGGAATACAGAAAGATGCTCGCTGAGAAGAAGCTAAACTTCGAATGTCCGCACCCCGATGAAATCATTTCCGATCAGCGCGATTTCACCCAGACGTGGGAATACCGCGAAAAGAACCTCGCCCGCAAAGCGCTTGTCGTGAACCCGGCCAAGGCCTGCCAGCCGCTGGGTGCGGTATTCGCTGCCGCCGGCTTCGAGCGAACCATGTCCTTCGTCCACGGCAGCCAAGGTTGCGTCGCCTATTACCGCTCGCACCTGTCGCGCCATTTCAAGGAGCCTGCCGCGGCGGTCTCCTCCTCAATGACCGAGGATGCGGCGGTGTTTGGCGGCCTGAAGAACATGGTCGACGGGCTCGCCAACACCTACCAGCTCTACGACCCCAAGATGATTGCCGTGTCGACGACCTGTATGGCAGAGGTCATTGGCGACGACCTGCACAGCTTCATCCAGAACGCCAAGGACGAAGATTCAGTCCCGCGCGACTTCGACGTGCCCTTTGCCCACACCCCGGCCTTCGTTGGCAGTCATGTCGACGGCTATGACAACATGGTCAAAGGCATTTTGGAGCACTTCTGGAAAGGTCAGGAGCGTACGCAAATCGAAGGAACCATCAACATCATTCCGGGCTTCGACGGCTTCTGCGTCGGCAACAACCGGGAGCTCAAGCGCCTGCTCGATGTAATGGGCGTGTCCTATACATTGATCCAGGATGCCTCTGACCAGTTCGATACGCCTTCGGACGGTGAATACCGCATGTATGACGGGGGCACGAAGATCAACGAGGTGAAGAAGGCCCTCAACGCCGAGGCAACGCTTTCGCTGCAGCATCACAACACCCGAAAGACACTGGGCTATTGCGAGGAGGTCGGGCAGGCGACGGCCTCGTTCCACTATCCGCTCGGCGTTCAGGCGACGGACGAATTCCTGATGGAGGTCGCGGCGATTTCCGGCAAGGAGATTCCCGAGGCAATTCGCCTCGAGCGCGGCCGACTGGTAGACGCCATGGCGGACAGCCAATCCTGGTTGCATGGTAAGAAATACGCCATCTACGGTGATCCCGACTTCGTTCACGCAATGGCCCGCTTTGTCATGGAGACCGGCGGCGAGCCAACCCATTGCCTCGCCACCAATGGCACCTCGGCATGGGAAGCCGATTTGAAGAAGCTGCTAGCATCCTCGCCTTTCGGCAAGGCTGCCCAGGTTTGGGCGGGCAAGGACCTGTGGGCGCTGCGCTCACTGCTCTTTACCGAGCCGGTGGACCTTTTGATCGGCAATTCCTACGGCAAGTACCTGGAGCGCGACACCGGAACACCGCTGATCCGGCTGATGTTTCCGATCTTCGATCGGCACCATCATCACCGCTTTGCGCTCTTTGGCTACCAGGGAGCGTTGCGCGTGCTGACGACGATCCTCGACAAGATCTTCGACAAACTCGATCGCGAGACGAGCGAGACGGGTGTGACGGATTATTCCTATGACCTCACGCGCTAAGAGCCGTGGCCGGCTTTTCGCCGAGGCCATTCCTTGCCCAATGGACTGGGGAGGCTGAGCAATGTCCTCCCTCAGCGCCAAAATCAAGGACGCCTTCGATGAGCCCGCCTGCGATAAGAACCGTGGCAAAGATGCCAAGGCGCGCAAGGAGGGCTGCTCGAAGTCGCTGACACCAGGGGCGGCAGCCGGCGGCTGCGCCTTTGACGGAGCCAAGATCGTCCTGCAGCCGATCACCGACGTTGCGCATCTGGTCCATGCGCCGCTCGCCTGCGAGGGCAATTCTTGGGACAACCGTGGTGCGGTTTCGTCAGGGCCGACCTTGTGGCGGACAAGCTTCACGACCGACCTCACCGAACTCGACCTTGTGATGGGGCAGGGCGAGCGGAAACTCTTCAAGGCGATCCGCGAGATCAAGCACACATACGCGCCGCCGGCGATCTTCGTCTACTCGACTTGCGTAACGGCGCTGATCGGTGACGACATCGAGGCCGTGTGCAAACGCGCCACGGAAAAGTTCGGTTTGGCCGTGGTGCCGATCAATGCGCCTGGCCTGGCAGGCTCCAAGAACCTCGGCAATAAGCTCGCCGCCGAGGCGTTGCTCGATCATGTCATCGGCACGGTCGAACCCGACGACCCCGGACCCTACGACATCAACATCCTTGGCGAATTCAACCTCTCGGGCGAATTCTGGCTTGTAAAGCCGCTCCTCGATCGGCTCGGGATCCGGGTGCGCGCCTGCATTCCCGGCGATGCGCGTTACCGCGACATTGCTTCCGCGCACCGCGCCCGGGCGGCAATGATGGTGTGCTCGACCGCGCTGATCAGTCTTGCCCGCAAGATGGAGGAGCGCTGGGACATCCCGTTCTTCGAGGGCTCCTTCTATGGCATCTCCGACACATCGCAAGCTCTTCGAAACCTTGTCAGGCTGCTGGTGAGGAAGGGCGCCGATCCGGAGATCCTCGAGCGCACAGAGACGCTGATCGCGCAGCAGGAGGCGATCGCGTGGAAGAAACTCGAATCCTACCGGCAAAGGCTCCAAGGCAAGCGCGTGCTGCTCAACACAGGCGGTGTGAAGTCCTGGTCGGTTGTCCATGCGCTGATGGAGATCGGAATCGAGATCGTCGGCACCTCGATCAAGAAATCTACGGTGCAGGACAAGGAGCGCATCAAACAAGTTCTCAAGCACGACAAGCACATGTTCGAATCCATGGCTGCGAGCGAGCTGTACGCCATGCTCTCTGAACACAGGGCCGATATCATGCTGTCGGGCGGTCGCACGCAATTCATTGCGCTCAAGGCCAAGACGCCCTGGCTCGATATCAACCAGGAGCGCCAGCATCCTTATGCCGGCTATGACGGCATGGTGGAACTCGTACGCCAGATCGACCTCGCCATTCACAATCCGATCTGGTCTCAGGTGCGCCAGCCGGCCCCGTGGGATTGCCAGCCTGAGCTGATAGGCGAATTGCCGTGCACGAGGAACGAGACCGCGTACCTGTTTGATGAATTCGCCTGCGCGACGGCACACGAGTGTTGAGGCGACCGATGGCCCGCATCCTTCCCCAGAGCAAATCGGCGGCAGTCAACCCGCTGAAGTCGTCGCAGCCGCTGGGTGCCGCCTTTGCCTTTCTTGGCGTCGACGGTGCGATGCCGCTGTTCCACGGCAGCCAAGGCTGCACAAGCTTTGCGCTCGTTCTCTTCGTGCGGCACTTCAAAGAAGCGATTCCCTTGCAGACTACGGCGATGGATGAGGTGGCGACCATCCTCGGCGCAGCCGACCATCTGGAAGAGGCGATCCTCAACCTCAAGAACCGCACGAAGCCAACGCTGATCGGGGTGTGCACGACCGCGCTGGTGGAGACGCGTGGCGAAGATTGCGCGGGTGATATTGCCAACATCATGCGGAAGCACACGCAACAGCTTGCGGGTACGGAGGTCGTGCTGGCCAACACGCCGGATTTTGACGGCGCGATCGAAGAGGGCTGGGCCAAGGCAGTCACCGCAATGATCGAAGGGATTACGCGCTCGGGCGAACGGGCGCGGCACCCGAAGAAGATCGCAATCCTGCCCGGATGCAACCTCTCTATCGCCGACATCGAGCATATGCGGGACATGGTTGAAAGCTTTGGGCTCAAGCCGGTTATTCTGCCCGACATTTCAGGCTCGCTCGACGGTACGGTTCCTGACCGCTGGGTAGCGACCACATACGGCGGCACCAGCGTCGAAGACATTCGCGAGTTGGGCACGGCCATGCAATGCATCGCCATCGGTGAGCACATGCGCCGCCCGGCGAAAGCGCTGCACGGGTTGACCGGCGTGCCTTACGTGTTGTTCCAGTCACTGACTGGGCTGCAGGACACGGACCGCTTCGTGTCGCTGCTGTCTGCGATTTCGGGCGCGGCGGTACCGGCCCGCGTGCGCCGGCGCCGGGCGCAATTGCAGGACGCGATGCTCGACGGACATTTCCATTTCGGCGGCAAGAAAATTGCCATCGCTGCCGAACCAGACCAGCTGTTCCAACTTGCGACCTTCTTTGCTGGCCTCGGCTCCGAGATAGCCGCGGCCGTCACAACGACCGACAGGTCTAAAATTCTCGAGAAAGTCCCGGCGGTTTCGGTTCAGATCGGCGATCTCGGCGATCTGGAAAGTCTTGCCGTCGGTGCTGACCTGCTTGTCACGCATTCGCACGGGCGCCAAGCATCGGAGCGGCTCCGAATTCCGCTCATGCGCATCGGGTTCCCGGTCTTCGATCGACTAGGCAGCCAGCACAAGCTCGCAATTCTCTATCAGGGCACCCGCGACATGATCTTCGAGGTCGCCAGCATCTTCCAGGCCAACCAACACGCGCCCACTCCTGAGGCGCTTGATCCACTCCGTAATCGAGAAATATCACGATGAACGCTGTTCGCCGCCTCTCGCTGGTCAGTAGTGAGGTTTTCGCCCCGATGCCTGAACGACGTAAGGGCGCATTGCGCGTTGCGATCGCCACTCAGGACATGCAGGACCTCAACGCCCATTTCGGGTCGGCCAGGCGCTTTGCTGTCTACGACGTGACGCGCGAGGAATGGAATCTCGTAGAAGCCGTGGCCTTCGATGACGTGTCCGATGAAAGCGGGGAGCATCGGGCCGAGCGCGATGATCGCATCACGCCAAAGGTGGATGCGCTCAAGGGCTGTCAGATCCTGTTTTGTCTGGCAATTGGCGGCCCTTCGGCAGCCAAGCTTGTCGCGGCAAAAATCCACCCGATCAAAGTGGCGGAGCCCCAATCGATCCCACAGGTGCTCTTGCGCACGCAGATGATGCTCAGGACGTGTCCTCCGCCTTGGCTGCGCAAGGTGCTGGCGCGAGCGGGCATTGCCGAAAAGAAACCGTCCTTCGAGGACGAGGACTGAAAAGAGGAGGACGCCAATGCCTGACCCCGCAATCCCCCCAGCTGTCGCCGAAGACGAGGCGGCTCTTTGCACCCCGTTCGTCAAATGCCTCGTGCGGCTGATCCGTTCTCAGGATTCCTATGGCTCGTGGGAACGCAAAGCGGACGCTGAGCTGCTGGGCGACTTCATCATTACCAAGGAACAGCGCCGAGGGATCCCAATCATCGGAGATCCCGATCCCGACGTGCTGTGGAGGCTCGACAAGTACTACGCCGCCATCGGGCTTGCGATCGAGGAGCGCTGCGGCCTTATGGCATCGCCGATGATCCAGGTGAGCCATGAGGGTTTTGGTCGGGTGCTTTTCACGACCGGACGGCTGGTCGTTTTGTCCAAAACGCTGCGCGATGTCCACCGGTTTGGCTTCGAGACGCTCCTGAAGCTCGCCACGGCCGGTACGAAGCTGGTCGACGATGCGATTTCAGTCATCGAAACCTTTCCCCACGTGGCGCTGGCATGATGGGCGCGATTTTCGAGAAAGGCCATCATGACGGACCCGAGAAACTATGTTGGCCAGTCCCCTCGATCCAGGGACTCGAGGCCGACCAGGTTGTTGGGGTATCGCCGATGAAGAAGCCGCTGGTCCTGATCTGCTCGCAAGATGCCGAGTTCTATCTGCTCTACAGCCACATACTGGAGGTTGACGGTTTCAGCAGTGAGACGGCAGACGGCGCGAAGGCTGCGCTGGCCTTGGCCGAACAACGGGAGCTTCAGGCCGTAGTGCTGGATTGCGACCCAGCCAGCATAAACGGGTCCGCAATTTGCGCCCACCTCAAGCGGGAACCGCGCACCACCGACCTGCCTATCATCGCCCTGATCGCGCCTGGCGCCGAGCACCAGCACCTCGATCTCTTGAAGGCAGGCGTTGAGAGCTTTGTGCGGCCGGTGGCTCCGGCCAAGCTGCTCGACTGCCTGCGGGCGAGGCTCGGGCTGACCAAGCGTGGTCCGAACGGGGTTGAAAACGACAGTTGGATTTGTTGTGGAGGCCTGGAGATGAAGCTCGATGCCCATCGGGTTCGCGGTAATGGCCACGACATCCATCTCGGACGGATCGATTTCAACGTGCTGCGGCTTATGATTGAGGCCCCCGGCAAGGTCTTCAGCCGGGACGAGCTTATCGGGGCGGCCTGGCTGCCCAACATTCATGTCGGTGCACGCACCGTCGATGTCCATATCAGCCGAATCAGGAGGGCGCTGAAAACGGCCTTGCCCGGCAGCGTCATTCGCACCGTCAGGTCGGCCGGCTACTCGCTCGAGAAGCCGGACGACTGAAATCGGTGATCGAACGTGGTGCCGCTCTCTCTTCCTCCTGAGAGCGGTGTTGCCGCTTTGAGGCGCTCCTAACGAAGACCAGGAGAAGCAGGCAAATGGAATTTAAAAGCATATTCAGTGTGACGGGTGCTGATCATTCTGATGAGGACCTCACAACAGCTGCCGGACTGTGTGCCGAGGTCGGCGCGCACCTATCGGTACTCATTATACCGCCTCCATTGCTCTTGATGTTGTCTCCGCCCCCCGAATGGAATACAGGACGTGCACAGGCAATTGCAGTACCGAACTATCGATTTCAGCAAATCGAGAAATTTTCACAGGACGTGACCAGAATGGAAAGACGGTCCGCGGATATCCTCAAAAGGCTGAAAGCTATGTCGCTTTCCTGTGACGTTGACACCGACTATTGCGATCCGGCTAGCCTCGGTGAAGTGGCACGACAGCGGGCGCTCTGCGCTGACCTGACGATCGTTGGAGGAGACCTCCTCAACGATGAGACTCTCGGACCTCCTGTTGTCAACGGCTGCTTGTTCGATAGCGGAAAGCCGGTGCTCATCGTGCCGAAGGGCGTTAAGGCGACGCTGTCGCCTCGACGCGTGCTGGTCGGCTGGGATTCGCGTGTAGAGGCCTCGCGTGCGGTTCGGGAAGCTCTTAGTATCCTATCCGCTGCCAAGGAAGTCTGTGTCGCTATGGTCGATCCAAAGGCGCAAAACAACGGGAAAGGCGCGCAGTCTGGAGCTGACATCGCTGCCTATCTTACTCGGCACGGTGCTCGGGTCTCCGTTGACCTGCTTAAGAGCGCCGGCAAATCGGCGGGCACAGTGCTGACCCAGCACGCGAACGACATCTGTGCTGACATGATGGTTATGGGTGCTTATGGCAGCCGTGGGCTGCGTGAGCGGATTTTCGGCGGTCCGCCGAGCTGGAGCTTTGGGAAGACCACATTGCCGCTGTTTTTGGCTCGCTGATCAGCTCCGTAGGAACACCGATCAGGTCGTAGGACCGCCAACCAGTCCGAAGTCGTCGTCGGTTACCGGTCGGATTGCGGAGACATGGCTGGATCCGCGAACATCTTGCGACGCTTGTCAGAGCCAAACCGGACGCCTCGACTGCTTCACGACGCTCTCGTGAACCAACTCGTGCGAGATCGTCCGCAACGGGCAGTAAAGACGAACGGCTGCAGCAGACCGCAGCCAAGCCACAGGGCGGGTGTACCAGGAGACCCCGCCTCGTGCGCGAACCCTGTTGGAAGGCCCCTTATCAGTACCCGGACGCGCGTCAAATCGGCGGCTGTCCCTGTCAGCCTGCGGTGTGCAAGGGCCGCTGCCGCGGAGCTTCCCCTGCCCGATCGTCGGGCGTGCGACAATGTCGGATTCCAGACGAGCTGGAACTGCGCGAACTCGTTGGTTTGACAGGTCTTTATCCGGCACGCCGCATGCATGGGAGTCTCCGAAAGCATTAAGAGCCGTTATCCATGGTTACGCCCCTCGAAAGAAAGAGCCGCTTCCGTCGTGGCAGGGAAACAGCCACTCCTGGGGTGGAGGCCGGCGCTAGAAGCCGCCGTAAGATCCGGAAGAGCCGCGCGACAGCATCACACACTTTCCTTCTGCTCTTGGGTTCGGATCACGCCGCGCCGCTGTCGATGCCGCCGACATTGAGCCCAAGACCTGGAAGGCGGCACACGCTTTTGCTGTCCTCTCAGTCGGGACCGCGGCTCAAGCATGCCTGTGAGGTTCGCATTGCTCAATGCCCGGCAATCGACGTCAACATGCCGCTGAGTTGGAAAACACTCCTAGAGGAGTAAGGATAAGTGGACCTCTTTTGTATTGGTGTGGGTGCTGGACCATCTAATTTGAGCCTTGCGTGTCAGATACAGGAAGAGATTGCGCAAGGGGCACTGTTCCTGGACCGGGAGGTCGATTTCCGAGGACATCCAGGCAGCGCTTTCGATTGCGCGGAGCTCCAGGTCGGCCACTTCCAGGATCTGGTTACTCTGGTCAATCCGCGATCAGCCTACACATTCGTAAACTACCTCCACGAGAACGGGCGTCTTTACAATTTCCTCAATGCGCAATTTCACGGGGTGCTTAGAGCCGAGTTCGCCCAATATCTCAACTGGGCGTTCCAGAAGAATCCGCTTGTCCGTGGCGGCGAGGCCGTTCGCGAAATCCGCTTTGACGGCGAGTTTCGCGTGCGGACGGACAACGCGGTCCTTGATGCAAGAAACCTCGTCATCGACATAGGCAAGCAGGCGCAAATTCCGCCTCAGTTTCATGGCTGGACTGGACCCAACCTGTTCCACTCATCTGAGTTGGCCCACATCAATCCTGAGGTGCAAAAAAAGCATGTCTGCGTTGTTGGCGGCGGACAGTCGGGAGCCGAGCTGCTACTGCACCTTGTCGGCCGGCCGAAAGAACGGCGGCCCGCGGCGATCACATGGGTCTTGACGCGCGAGATGCCTTTCGACGACCACGCGTTCACAAACGGGCTGTTCACGCCATGCTTCTCGGATCGTTTTGCTGCGATGAGCGAGGTGCATCGACAGCTGTTCCTGCGGCGTTTCGCGCTTGCCTCCGAGGGCATTTCAGAAAGCAAGTTGCGCGCGGTCTATCAGGCGCTCTACCACCACGCCTTTCTCGAGCCACACCAATGCGAGATCACATTGCGGCCAAGTTGCAACGTGTCGCGCTGCATCAATGCCGGAGCAGGGCACAGGCTCACGCTGCAACGCGGCTTGGACAACATCGGAGAAGTAACCGCCGATATCGTCATCCTGGCCACCGGGTACGAGAAACCGCTGCCGGGTTTCCTAGAACCGATCGCAGATCGCCTCGAACAGATCGGCAATGAGCTCGCCATCGGCGAGGATTTTTCGGTGTACTGGGACGGACCGCGAGACCGACGCCTTTTCGTTCAGAACGCCTGCCTTGGACAGCGCGGGCTGGCTGATCCGAACTTTGGGCTGCTGGCCTGGCGAGCGCGCCGCATCCTTGACAGCCTTCTGCGGCGCGCGCCATGCGCCAATCCCGAGCATCTAGGGTTCATCAACCGTCCCTTGACGGAGTGCTGGCCCGACCTCGGAGTCGAACAAATGGGCAGCGGGATATGATTCGTCGATATTGATGATCGGCGGTGGCATTCAGGAAAGATTTCCGCCTCTGGCGGCAAAAGCGGGACGAGCAATATTCCTACGGCGTCAGATCGCTCTGCTCGCGCTTGAGCAAGGTAGCGTCGCGCGACTCCTGCTTGGCGTGAAACAGCAAAGGGCATTCAATCACGATGCAGCTTTACGTGCTGTCGGGCTCAACGCCACGTGGATCGAGCCCAACGCCGCCGTTGGCAACCGCGACGCGAATTATGACGCCGGGCCACATGCGGCGGTGGCTGCAAGGGTACCGAGCCTCTCCCGCACTTTCGACCCCATCGCCGAAGTGCGACTACTCCAGGACGCCGAAGCCGGTCTTATCGCCAGCGGGCCAGCCAAACTCTCACCTTCCTAAACGGCAGCCGCTAAGGTGAGCCGTCGAAAGCCGACATTCAGGTTAACGTCAGCTGGCCGTGTTAGGGCTCGCTTATTCAAGGCGGTACCGGCGCTTGCCGAAGCTAAGAAGGGTTGGCATGCCCTTTGCCGTGCTTGATGTGCGGCAACACGGTGAGAGCTCCGCTGAAGCAAGCGAGAGGGAGCAATGCCCTCGAGACCGTGTCCGATTTTGACTGGAAAATATTCCGCGACAAAAGAGACGAAAGGTGTGGAATGACTTTGGACACCAAGATGGAACTGCGTATGGGGTCCCCGGCTCCTGCGCTGAAAGTGGAGAACTGGCTGCGTGGCGAGCCCCTCACGAGCCTTCGGCCCGGCAAGGTCTACCTCGTTGAATTTTGGGCGACTTGGTGCCGACCATGTGTCCACGCCATGCCCCATTTGATCGAACTGCAGGAGAAATATAAAGACAGCGGATTTGAGACGGTCGGAGTTGCCGCCTGCGAACAGGGTCCTACCGCGGACGAAGCGCGGACCAACGTGGATGCCTGGCTGACCGAGAAGTTCCCGAATCTGAATTATCGGACAGCGTTCGATTGCACTGGCGAAATGAAAAAGCTCTGGCTGGAACCCAGCTCTTCGTTCGGGATTCCCACCTCGTTCGTGGTCGACCGCGACGGCCACATCGCTTATATCGGCCACCCGGCGGAACTCGATGACGTTTTGCCGAAAGTCCTTAACGGCAGCTGGCGCAGCAGCTATGAAGCGAAAGCCGCCGATGCAAAGCGCATCGCGCATAACCAACTTGCAGCGCGCGAAATGTCGCTTACCGGGCCGATATACGCCAAACTTGAGCCGGCGATGCAGGCCGAGAATTGGACGGCGGCGCTCTTGGCCATCGAAGAAGGCCTCGCCTTGATGCCAGACTCTTGTGAGTTCCGGCAGATTCATGCGGATCTTCTGCTTCACAAGCTGCGCGACATCAAGACCGGCATGCCGGTCATGCGAGAATTGGTCGAGGACGCGATCGACAAAACGTCCGACGCGGTGTCGTGGATGGCCTTGGCCCTCAACCAACTCTTCGATCCCACGATGGACAATTCCCATCTTCCGCGCGCGGAGCGCTTTGCGATGGGCAACGAGCTCTCGGAACAGATACTGGCACTCAATCCCCCGAACGGCGATGGCCCGTTTAAATACCTCCGGTACCTCCCGGTAGCTCAGTATTATTACGAGAGCGGCAACAAAGATCGCGCAATCGAGTTGATCGAGGTGGCACTGAAATCGGTGGACCGGCTGGGGCCAATTCCGGACCACACCAAACAGTACTATCTTACCCCATTGCTCGAAGCACTGGCCAACTACACGGGTGAGCCTGCCTGTCACGCGGATCTTTGTGTGGCTCCGCAAAAGAAGGCACCCGAAACTCAAAACGCAGTCACTTCCTGAGCAAGAATCGCGAAGGGCATGACAATTGGAATTGAACACCGGCAAATCCGCCCGCCCAGGCGCACTTCGCAGCAATAACGTCGATGCCGCAAAAGTGCGCGGCTTGCGGCAGGTGGAATTTCCATTGCGTTTACCTCGGGTCGAACCGCGGCGCAGGCGTTCGCGCCGCGGTGAAAGGTCTCGCATTGGTGGACGTGCTCGAGGTCGGCCACGGGACACTGTTGCGTGGGATCGGCTCGCCCAAGCCATTCCCCGCCCACGCAAGCGCCCGAACCACACATCGCAGAAAAAGAGATCGTCCTTCAAGAGGAGTACTGAAATTGGGGAAAAGCGAAATTCCTCATGAACCGGTTGGCCCTGCTGTCCACGGGGACGGCGAGGCCCTTGCTTCCCCGTTCGTCAAATGCCTCCTGCGGTTCATTCGTACTCAGGATTCCTTCGGCTTATGGGAAGGCCATTCGGATGCCGAGCTGCTGGCCGAGTTCATCATCACCAAGCAACAGCAACGTGCGGTACCCTTTGGCGGCGATCCCGATCCTGACGCGCTGTGGAGGCTCGACATGTTTTACACCGCCGTAGCGCTTGCGATCGAGGAGCGCTCCGGCGTGTCGACGTCGCCGACAATAGAAATGAAACCCGTGGGGGCTTCCGGCGGTTGGGCGTTCTGTCGAGACGTCCACCGGTTCGGCTTCGAGACTTTCCGCAAACTTGCTGAGGCCGGTACGAAACTGGTCGACGATGCGACTGCAGCCATTGAAGCCTAGCCCGAGATGGAGCGCATCAAGAAACCATTGTTCCAGAAAGGATCTATGTCAGACCTAGATAGGATGAGGAAAAAAGTCTGAAAGCTCCAGTTGCGTGCAGCTATTGCCAAGATGGCATTGCAGGACCTCGTCGAGGGTCTGCCGGGCAAGTGGGCCGACATACAGGAAGTCGCCGAGAAAACCCAAGCCGTTTATGCCGAGTTGGATGTTGCCAAGAGAGAACTCGCTTCAATGAAGAATTTAGGATGATGCGCACATTCACCACCCGTGACGGCTCCATTTGGATGCCGCCGTACCTGACCTCCATCGATAGCAAACCTGCATCGGCTGCTGCCGTTGTTTCAAGGTCTGCTCGCGCGATGTCATGCATCTTCACGGCGTTGATGATGCGGGTGAAATCCTCGGCCCCTGCGATGACGAGGACGACGATTTCGACGGCAAGCTCAATCGCATGATCATGGTTGTCGATGATGCCGGCCGCTGCATCGGCTGCGGAGCCTGCGGCCGCGTCTGCCCCAAGAACTGCCAGACGCATGTTGCGGCCGACGAGCTCGCAACATGATCTGGCGAAAACCAGGGGAGCGGCGTGCACTTCATCTTTTTGTCGGCTCGTGGGGCTGGTCCTGTGCAGCAATGCGTCGATGGTTTACTTCGCTTTGGATTCGCTCCGTGTGGCAGTCGTCACGACGCTGGCCTGTTCGCTGCTGCTTCAGGCCGGCTCCTTCGGCCGCGTGCTCTTTCTGATCTGGCAGTCCTCTAGCCGCGCTCGTGGAACTCGCCACAGGGGCCAGCATGCCGATGGTTACAGGAAAGCTCGGGTACCAGTCGTCTGACTCTGATCAACTGCGGAATGCAATTTTCAGCTGTGTCCCGGCTTGGTCGAATGCCCAGCATGTGCTGCTGCTTTGATGCGCGGATGACAGGATCAGTGCTCAGACCCACACCAATTTTGGTCACCCTCTGATGACTGAGCTGATCGTATAGGGAATCTGTGTTCGGCTAACACGCGACCATACCCCTGGGCTGACCGGTGCGTAGCCGGTTCAGGTACTTTTTTGCTGGAGATAGCATGCTGGAAAAATTCGAACGTTATCCGCTCACCTTTGGACCCACGCCGATCGAGAGGCTCGACCGCCTCGGCAAGCATCTGGGCGACAAGGTGGAAATCTACGTCAAACGCGAGGACTGCAACTCCGGTCTCGCGTTCGGCGGAAACAAGCTGCGCAAGCTCGAATACATTGTGCCCGACGCGATCGCGTCAGATGCCGATACGCTCGTCACAATCGGTGGCGTGCAGTCCAACCATACGCGCATGGTCGCTGCGGTCGCCGCCAAGATCGGCATGAAATGCCTCCTGGTCCAGGAGAGCTGGGTCCCACATGATGATGCTGTCTACGACCGGGTCGGCAATATCCTCTTGAGCCGCATCATGGGGGCAGAGGTGCGCCTGGTTGACGAGGGCTTTGACATCGGCATCCGCCGCAGCTGGGAAAAGGCACTTTATGAAGTCAAGGCAAGGGGCGGCAGGCCATATGCGATACCTGCCGGCGCCTCTGTCCACAAATACGGCGGCCTGGGCTATGTGGGGTTCGCTGAGGAGGTGCGTGCCCAGGAAGAGCAGCTTGGGTTTGCCTTCGACTATATCGTCGTCTGTACGGTGACTGGTTCAACCCACGGCGGCATGCTCGTCGGGTTCGCCAAGGATGGTCGACAGCGCAACGTGATCGGTATCGATGCCTCCGCCATGCCCGCCAAGACCAAGGCGCAGGTGCTCGGCATCGCCCAAAATACAGCGAAGCTCGTCCACCTCGGAGCGGAAATTGTCGAGGCAGACGTGGTGTTGTTCATGGACTACGCGTACCCGGGTTATGGCGTTCCATCGGAGGAAACCAAAGAGGCAATCCGTTTGTGCGCGCGGCTCGAGGGCATGATTACGGACCCCGTTTACGAGGGCAAATCGATGCAAGGGATGATCGACCTCGTCCAGAGGGGCTTCTTTCCACAGGGATCGAGGGTCCTCTACGCACATCTAGGCGGCGCGCCGGCGATCAACGGGTACGGCTACACCTTTCGCAACGGCTGACGTTCGGCAGTCTGCGATTCCGCGGTCGCGCTCGAACGTGGGTAGGTAGCGTCGTTCGAGCGCTTGGCTGGAGAAGTGGAGGCAGCGACGGGCATCCACTAATTGGTACCATTACGTGCTGTCGGGGCTCAACGCCACGCGCATTGAGCGCATGCCGCCGTTGGCAACCGCGAGGCGAATTTTGACTCCGGGGCAAGAATCCACACGCGGCGGTGGCGGCACGAGGACCAAGCCGGCGAGTTCGCGCTTTCGAACTGGCGCCAAACTGCCACTGCTCGAGGACCGAGGCCAGTCTAATCACAGGCGAGCCGTCCAAGCTCTCAAGAGATAGGGCGAAACCCGACAGCGGCAGAAGACATGTCGGGTTCACGACAATCGGCCGCATTTAGCCTCGTGGAGAATTTCAAAGCATTTCCCGCCGCTTACCGGAGCTGAGGGAATTGGCACCTCCGTTGCAGCTTGATGTGCGGCAACACGGTGAGAGCTTCGCTGAAGCAAGCCAGAGGGAGCGATGCCCTCGAGACCGTGTCCGATTTTGACGGGAAAATATTCCGCGACAAAAGAGACGAAAGGTGTGGAATGACTTTGGACACCAAGATGGAACTGCGTATGGGGTCCCCGGCTCCTGCGATCAAAGTGGAGAACTGGCTGCGTGGCGAGCCCCTCACGAACTTTCGGCCCGGCAAGGTCTACCTCGTTGAGTTTTGGGCGACTTGGTGCGGACCATGTGTCGACGCCATGCCCCATTTGATCGAACTGCAGGAGAAATATGAAGGCAGCGGATTTGAGGCGGTCGGAGTTGCCGCCTGCGAACAGGGTCCTACCGCAGACGAGGCGCGGACCAACGTGGATGCCTGGCTGACCGAGAAGTTCCCGAATCTGAATTATCGTATCGGGTTCGATTACATTGGCGAAATGAACAAGCTCTGGATGGATCCCAGCTCTTCGATTGGGATTCCCACCTCGTTCGTGGTCGACCGCGACGGCCACATCGCTTTTATCGGCCACCCGGCGGAACTCGATGACGTTTTGCCGAAAGTCCTTAACGGCAGCTGGCGCAGCAGCTATGAAGCGAAAGCCGCCGATGCAAAGCGCATCGCGCATAACCAACTTGCAGCGCGCGAAATGTCGCTTACCGGGCCGATATACGCCAAACTTGAGCCGGCGATGCAGGCCGAGAATTGGACGGCGGCGCTCTTGGCCATCGAAGAAGGCCTCGCCTTGATGCCAGACTCTTGTGAGTTCCGGCAGATTCATGCGGATCTTCTGCTTCACAAGCTGCGCGACATCAAGACCGGCATGCCGGTCATGCGAGAATTGGTCGAGGACGCGATCGACAAAACGTCCGACGCGGTGTCGTGGATGGCCTTGGCCCTCAACCAACTCTTCGATCCCACGATGGACAATTCCCATCTTCCGCGCGCGGAGCGCTTTGCGATGGGCAACGAGCTCTCGGAACAGATACTGGCACTCAATCCCCCGAACGGCGATGGCCCGTTTAAATACCTCCGGTACCTCCCGGTAGCTCAGTATTATTACGAGAGCGGCAACAAAGATCGCGCAATCGAGTTGATCGAGGTGGCACTGAAATCGGTGGACCGGCTGGGGCCAATTCCGGACCACACCAAACAGTACTATCTTACCCCATTGCTCGAAGCACTGGCCAACTACACGGGTGAGCCTGCCTGTCACGCGGATCTTTGTGTGGCTCCGCAAAAGAAGGCACCCGAAACTCAAAACGCAGTCACTTCCTGAGCAAGAATCGCGAAGGGCATGACAATTGGAATTGAACACCGGCAAATCCGCCCGCCCAGGCGCACTTCGCAGCAATAACGTCGATGCCGCAAAAGTGCGCGGCTTGCGGCAGGTGGAATTTCCATTGCGTTTACCTCGGGTCGAACCGCGGCGCAGGCGTTCGCGCCGCGGTGAAAGGTCTCGCATTGGTGGACGTGCTCGAGGTCGGCCACGGGACACTGTTGCGTGGGATCGGCTCGCCCAAGCCATTCCCCGCCCACGCAAGCGCCCGAACCACACATCGCAGAAAAAGAGATCGTCCTTCAAGAGGAGTACTGAAATTGGGGAAAAGCGAAATTCCTCATGAACCGGTTGGCCCTGCTGTCCACGGGGACGGCGAGGCCCTTGCTTCCCCGTTCGTCAAATGCCTCCTGCGGTTCATTCGTACTCAGGATTCCTTCGGCTTATGGGAAGGCCATTCGGATGCCGAGCTGCTGGCCGAGTTCATCATCACCAAGCAACAGCAACGTGCGGTACCCTTTGGCGGCGATCCCGATCCTGACGCGCTGTGGAGGCTCGACATGTTTTACACCGCCGTAGCGCTTGCGATCGAGGAGCGCTCCGGCGTGTCGACGTCGCCGACAATAGAAATGAAACCCGTGGGGGCTTCCGGCGGTTGGGCGTTCTGTCGAGACGTCCACCGGTTCGGCTTCGAGACTTTCCGCAAACTTGCTGAGGCCGGTACGAAACTGGTCGACGATGCGACTGCAGCCATTGAAGCCTAGCCCGAGATGGAGCGCATCAAGAAACCATTGTTCCAGAAAGGATCTATGTCAGACCTAGATAGGATGAGGAAAAAAGTCTGAAAGCTCCAGTTGCGTGCAGCTATTGCCAAGATGGCATTGCAGGACCTCGTCGAGGGTCTGCCGGGCAAGTGGGCCGACATACAGGAAGTCGCCGAGAAAACCCAAGCCGTTTATGCCGAGTTGGATGTTGCCAAGAGAGAACTCGCTTCAATGAAGAATTTAGGATGATGCGCACATTCACCACCCGTGACGGCTCCATTTGGATGCCGCCGTACCTGACCTCCATCGATAGCAAACCTGCATCGGCTGCTGCCGTTGTTTCAAGGTCTGCTCGCGCGATGTCATGCATCTTCACGGCGTTGATGATGCGGGTGAAATCCTCGGCCCCTGCGATGACGAGGACGACGATTTCGACGGCAAGCTCAATCGCATGATCATGGTTGTCGATGATGCCGGCCGCTGCATCGGCTGCGGAGCCTGCGGCCGCGTCTGCCCCAAGAACTGCCAGACGCATGTTGCGGCCGACGAGCTCGCAACATGATCTGGCGAAAACCAGGGGAGCGGCGTGCACTTCATCTTTTTGTCGGCTCGTGGGGCTGGTCCTGTGCAGCAATGCGTCGATGGTTTACTTCGCTTTGGATTCGCTCCGTGTGGCAGTCGTCACGACGCTGGCCTGTTCGCTGCTGCTTCAGGCCGGCT